>NZ_CP059973.1:0-303162 GCF_009193295.2 Bacteroides luhongzhouii
CGCAAGAGAGGGAAAACAGAGTGTATCCGACAACAAACGCATAAGTCATTGAAAGTAAACACATTATTGTTCGCATGAAAAAAACAAGAAAAAAAAGATTTGTTTTTTCCGAATAAGATTCCCAATTTTGCAAACGTAGAAGTTTTGCTTAATTAATAAATGTATTAAAAGTTACTATGATTGAATCAAATCATGTCGTACTTTGGAACCGCTGTCTCGACGTAATTAAAGACAATGTTCCCGAGACGACATATAATACTTGGTTTGCCCCTATTGTTCCATTGAAATATGAGGACAAAACGTTGATCTTACAGATCCCGAGCCAGTTTTTCTATGAAATCCTGGAAGAGAGGTTCGTAGATCTTATACGTAAGACATTATATAAGGTCATTGGCGAAGGCACCAAGTTGATGTACAATGTCATGGTGGACAAAACTTCGATTCCGAATCAAACCGTGAATCTCGAAGCAAGCAATCGTTCTACGGCTGTTACTCCCAAAAGCATAATCGGAGGAAACAAAGCTCCCAGCTTCCTACAGGCTCCTGCCGTTCAGGATTTGGACCCGCATTTGAATCCCAATTATAATTTTGAGAACTTCATTGAAGGATACAGCAATAAACTTTCAAGAAGTGTGGCGGAAGCCGTAGCGCAAAAACCGGGAGGGACTGCTTTCAACCCGTTATTCCTTTATGGAGCATCCGGAGTAGGAAAGACGCACCTGGCAAACGCAATAGGTACGAAAATCAAAGAGATTTATCCTGAAAAAAGAGTATTGTACGTTTCGGCACATTTGTTCCAAGTGCAATATACGGATTCAGTACGTAATAACACGACCAACGACTTTATCAACTTTTACCAGACGATCGATGTATTAATCATTGATGATATTCAGGAATTTGCCGGAGTCACCAAGACGCAAAACAACTTCTTCCATATCTTCAATCATTTACACCAGAATGGCAAACAGCTCATATTAACTTCAGACCGCGCTCCTGTATTGTTGCAAGGTATCGAAGAACGTCTCTTGACCCGTTTCAAATGGGGAATGGTAGCCGAGCTTGAGAAGCCGACGGTAGAACTTCGCAAAAACATTCTACGCAACAAGATACACCGCGACGGGTTACAATTCCCACCGGAAGTGATCGATTATATTGCCGAAAATGTGAATGAAAGTGTACGCGATCTGGAAGGTATCGTCATTGCCATCATGGCTCGTTCCACTATTTTCAATAAGGAAATAGATATGGATTTGGCACAACACATTGTGCACGGCGTGGTTCATAACGAAACAAAAGCTGTTACCATCGATGATATTCTCAAAGTGGTATGCAAACATTTCGATCTGGAACCGTCTGCCATACATACAAAATCCAGAAAAAGGGAAGTCGTTCAAGCACGACAGATCGCCATGTATCTGGCTAAAAACCACACAGACTTTTCAACTTCTAAGATAGGTAAGTTTATCGGTAACAAAGACCATGCAACGGTACTTCACGCCTGCAAAACCGTAAAAGGACAATTGGAAGTGGACAAAAGCTTTCATGCAGAAGTAAAGGAAATAGAATCGTTACTGAAGAAGAGAAACTAAATAAGTATTAAGTATTACCGTAGCTATGCGAAACCGCATAATAAAGCTTATCTGCATGGATAATACTTAACACTTATTTAACACTTATTTCAAGAATCCTTGCTGGCTAAGTACTTTCAACAGATTTTCGGACATAAATTCGTTATCTTTTTTTGTATAACGCACGTCCGTAAAGACCTGAGCCAATGTTTCTTTTTTATTTTCTTCGATAAACTGCTTGTTTTCCGGCAATGATTCTTTGTAGGCATAGAGTTTATCTATTTCTTCCGGTGTATAGTCGTGATATTTTTCATCGTGCACGACAGCTTCCAAAGGCAAACGATCTACTTGTGCGGGAATACCATCCGGATAGCCTACCGTTATTGTGGTGAGAGGGAATACCAGTTCGGGGAGCTGGAGGGTGTCGATAATCATTTGTGGATTATAAGTGGTAGTTCCCAAATAACAAATGCCGAGTCCTACTTCTTCCGCCAGCGTACAAAAAGTCTGCGCAACAAGCAAAGTATCCATAGACGCATTCATAAAAGACATTAAATTATCGTAGCCCGGCACAGCTTTCCGCTGTTCACACCATTTGCTGAATCGACGGAAATCAGCACAAAAAGTCAATACGACCGGTGCATTTTTTACCATCGGCTGATTGAAATGAGCAGGCGAAAGTTTCTCCTTCATTTCCGCATCACGGGTCACAATCACACTATAAAGTTGCATCCCACCCATCGTAGAAGCACGGAAAGAGGTTTCAAGCAAATCATTTAACAAACTCGGATTTATATCTTTAGGTAGATATTTCCGGATAGTTCTTCTGTTCTTTACGGTTTCAAACATATCTTTTTTTTGCAAAGATATAAAAAGAAAAAAATATTCCACCACACTAGTTGATTAGAATAGTTTTCTTTTTGGAGAACTTTAACCTTTGAACAAAATCCAAATTTAACTGTTTATCAAATACTTAGCATAAACAAATGGTAAACTTGCAACCTGTTAATAAATTATTTCATTTTTATTTTGATAGATGAAAAAACATTCTTAGCTTTGCGCCTACATTTGTTAACGATAAGTAAACTTCTACACATTACTTATTAAAAACGAGATTTAACACAAATTGAGTCGTGGAAAAACAGATTTATTCTTACGAGGAAGCCTATGAAGAATCTTTACGATATTTTCAAGGCGACGAGCTTGCTGCAAGGGTTTGGGTAAACAAATACGCAGTAAAGGATTCTTTCGGTAATATCTATGAAAAATCCCCGGAAGACATGCATTGGAGAATTGCAAATGAAGTGGCACGCGTAGAATCGAAGTATCCGAATGCGTTGACAGCAAAAGAACTGTATGATTTACTAGATCACTTCAAGTACATCGTCCCCCAAGGTAGCCCGATGACAGGAATCGGTAACGACTACCAAGTCGCTTCACTATCCAACTGCTTCGTTATCGGAGTGGACGGCGCAGCCGACTCTTATGGCGCTATCATCAAAATCGACGAAGAACAGGTACAACTAATGAAAAGACGCGGTGGAGTAGGCCATGACTTATCACACATCCGCCCAAAAGGTTCTCCCGTTAAAAACTCGGCGTTGACTTCAACCGGTCTTGTTCCATTCATGGAACGCTATTCGAATTCCACTCGTGAAGTAGCTCAGGACGGCCGTCGCGGTGCATTGATGTTGAGCGTGTCTATCAAGCATCCGGATTCGGAAGCATTCATTGATGCCAAGATGACCGAAGGTAAAGTGACCGGAGCAAACGTTTCTGTCAAGTTGGACGACGCTTTCATGCAGGCTGCCGTAGACGAAAAGCCGTATGTACAACAATACCCTATCGACTCTGCCAAACCTACATTCACCAAGGAAGTCGATGCTTCTACATTGTGGAAGAAAATCGTTCACAATGCATGGAAATCGGCAGAACCGGGTGTTTTGTTCTGGGATACGATTATCCGTGAATCTGTGCCTGATTGCTACGCAGACCTGGGTTACAGAACGGTATCTACCAACCCATGCGGAGAAATTCCTCTATGTCCTTACGATTCCTGCCGCTTATTGGCTATCAATCTATATTCTTATGTGGTAAATCCGTTCAAACCGGATGCTTATTTTGATTTCGACCTGTTCCAAAAACACGTGGCTCTCGCTCAACGGATCATGGACGATATTATCGACCTCGAACTAGAGAAGATCGAACGTATCATGACCAAGATTGACGAAGATCCGGAAAACGAAGAAGTAAAACATGCGGAACGTGCACTTTGGGAGAAAATCTACAAGAAAAGCGGACAAGGTCGTCGCACCGGCGTAGGTATCACCGCAGAAGGTGATATGCTTGCTGCTTTAGGATTACGTTACGGAACGGAAGAAGCAACGGAATTCTCTGAAAAAGTACACAAGACAGTAGCTCTCGGCGCCTATCGTTCTTCAGTGGAAATGGCCAAAGAACGCGGAGCCTTCGAAATATATAATAGCGAACGTGAACAGAACAATCCGTTCATCCAACGCCTGGCAGCAGCCGACCCGAAACTGTATGAGGATATGAAAAAATACGGTCGCCGTAACATTGCCTGTCTGACGATTGCTCCAACCGGAACGACTAGTTTAATGACGCAGACCACTTCGGGTATCGAGCCTGTATTCCTGCCTGTTTACAAACGCAGAAGAAAGGTGAACCCGAACGATACGAATGTACATGTAGACTTTGTAGACGAAACAGGGGACGCATTTGAAGAATACATCGTATTCCATCATAAATTTGTTACTTGGATGGAAGCTAACGGATATGATCCGGCCAGACGTTACACCCAAGAAGAGATTGACGAACTGGTTGCCAAATCTCCTTATTACAAAGCGACTTCTAATGATGTCGACTGGTTGATGAAAGTAAAGATGCAGGGAAGAATCCAGAAATGGGTAGACCATTCTATCAGCGTAACCATCAATCTGCCGAACGATGTGGACGAGGATTTAGTAAACCGTCTGTATGTAGAAGCATGGAAATCCGGTTGTAAAGGTTGTACCGTATATCGTGACGGTTCACGCTCCGGAGTGCTGATTTCTACGAAATCGGATAAAGACAAGAAAGAAGGGCTTCCTCCTTGCAAACCACCTACGGTTGTAGAGGTACGTCCGAAAATACTGGAAGCAGACGTTGTCCGTTTTCAGAACAACAAGGAAAAATGGGTAGCTTTTGTCGGATTATTAGACGGACACCCTTATGAAATATTCACAGGTTTGCAAGATGATGACGAAGGTATCTTGCTGCCTAAGAGCGTAACTTGCGGACGTATCATCAAAAATGTAGATGAAGACGGCACCAAACGTTACGACTTCCAATTCGAGAACAAACGCGGATATAAGACGACCATTGAAGGATTGTCAGAGAAGTTCAACAAGGAATACTGGAACTATGCAAAATTGATTTCCGGCGTGCTTCGTTACCGGATGCCGATTGAACAGGTTATCAAACTGGTTGGCTCTCTACAATTGAACAGTGAAAGTATCAACACTTGGAAAAACGGTGTAGAACGTGCATTGAAGAAGTATATTCAGGATGGAACAGAAGCCAAAGGCAAGAAGTGCCCGAACTGTGGCAACGAGACATTGGTTTATCAGGAAGGCTGTCTGATTTGTACTACTTGCGGCGCTTCCAGATGTGGATAATAGTCCTACGTATGTTAATTAATATATAAACAAAAGATTAAAAGGAGTCCGGTGCGGCTCCTTTTATTTTTTATTCAAAAAAATGTCTTATACTTGCAGTGTCTTACATATACAATCAAAATCTAATATATATGATTCTATCATTTAATATTGAATACCGCACCAATTGGGGAGAAGAAGTAAGGATTTCCGGCTTATTCCCGGAATCAATCCCTTTACACACCACCGATGGTATCTATTGGACGGCAGAACTTGAACTTGAAGTCCCCCAAGAAGGGATGACCATCAATTATAGCTATCAGATAGAACAAAACGGAATAATTATCCGCAAGGAATGGGACAGTTTTCCGAGATCTATTTTCTTATCAGGCAGTTCCAGGAAGATATACAGAATCAATGATTGCTGGAAAAATATTCCGGAACAACTGTATCTTTATAGTTCTGCTTTTACAGAAGCCTTACTGGCACATCCTGAAAAAGAGAATATCCCGCAAAGTTATAAGAAGGGATTGGTTATCAAGGCCTACGCCCCACGTATCAACAAAGATTATTGCCTGGCAATTTGTGGCAACCAGAAATCATTAGGTCACTGGGACCCAGAGAAAGCGGTGCTGATGAGTGATACCAATTTTCCGGAATGGCAGATAGAGCTGGATGCCAGCAAACTAAAATATCCGCTGGAATATAAATTCATCCTCTACAACAAACAGGAAAAGAAAGCGGATTGCTGGGAGAAAAACCCTAACCGCTATTTGGCAGCCCCGGAACTGAAGACCAACGAAACACTCGTGATTTCCGACCGATATGTTTATTTCGATGTTCCCGCATGGAAAGGGGCAGGAATCGCTATACCCGTATTTTCTTTAAAATCAGAGAAAAGCTTCGGAGTAGGTGATTTTGGTGACTTGAAACGTATGGTCGACTGGGCAGTAAGCACTCGCCAGAAAATTATTCAGATTTTACCGGTCAACGACACCACCATGACACATGCATGGACGGACTCTTATCCTTATAACAGTATTTCTATTTATGCTTTCCATCCGATGTATGCGGATATCAGGCAAATGGGAACTCTGAAAGATAAAGAAGCGGCATCAAAATTCAGCAAGAAGCAAAAAGAGCTGAACAGCCTCCCTGCTATTGACTACGAAGCGGTCAACCAAACTAAATGGGAGTTTTTCAACTTACTGTTCCGTCAGGAAGGAGAAAAGGTATTGGCTTCCAAAGGTTTCAAAGATTTCTTTGAAACGAACAAGGAATGGCTGCAACCTTATGCAGTCTTTAGTTATCTGCGCGATGCCTACAAAACGCCCAATTTCCGCAAATGGCCACGACACTCTGTTTACCAAGCGGAAGATATAGAAAAAATGTGCCAACCGGGAACGGCAGACTATCCTCACATCTCGTTGTACTATTATATCCAGTATCATCTGCACCTGCAATTGCTGTCTGCGACTGAATATGCCCGCCAACACGGGGTCGTGTTAAAGGGGGATATTCCGATTGGCATCAGCCGCAACAGCGTGGAAGCCTGGACAGAACCTCATTACTTCAACCTCGACGGACAAGCGGGTGCTCCGCCCGACGATTTCTCGATCAACGGGCAAAATTGGGGATTCCCCACGTACAACTGGGATGTCATGGAAAAAGACGGATACCGCTGGTGGATGAAGCGTTTTCAGAAAATGGCGGAATACTTCGATGCTTACCGGATCGATCATATCCTCGGTTTCTTCCGTATTTGGGAAATACCAATGCACGCTGTACACGGATTGTTAGGTCAGTTTGATCCTTCTTTGCCGATGAGCCGGGAAGAAATCGAAAGTTATGGTCTAACGTTCCGCGATGAATATCTGCTACCATTCATTCATGAGTCTTTCCTCGGACAGTTATTCGGACCGCATACCAATTTAGTCAAACAGGATTTCCTTGAACCGGTTGATGCCTCCGGACTTTATCGAATGAAACCGGGATTCGAAACACAACGGGAGGTAGAACAGTTCTTTGCCGGTAGAAATGATGAAGATAGTGTGTGGATTCGGGAAGGGCTTTATTCATTAATCAGTAACGTCTTATTTGTTGCGGATAAGAAAGAGGAAGGTAAATACCATCCGCGCATCGGTGTACAACGGGATTTCGTATTTCGGTCGCTGAACGAAGAAGAGAAATATGCGTTTAACAAACTATACGATCAATATTATTATCATCGGCACAATGAATTCTGGTATCAACAGGCCATGAAAAAGTTACCTCAACTGACACAATCAACCCGCATGTTAGTTTGTGGAGAAGATTTGGGGATGATTCCCGCTTGTGTGTCGTCAGTGATGAATGATCTCCGTATTCTTAGTCTGGAAATTCAGCGAATGCCTAAAAATCCGATGTATGAATTCGGGCATTTAAATGAGTATCCGTATCGGTCTGTCTGCACAATCTCCACTCACGATATGTCTACGTTGCGTGGCTGGTGGGAAGAAGATTATCAACAGACACAACGTTACTATAATGCAACGTTAGGACATTATGGAGTCGCACCGACAACTGCCACCCCGGAGTTGTGCGAGGAAATCGTACGCAATCATCTCAACAGTAATTCCATTCTCTGTATCTTGTCTTTCCAAGACTGGTTATCGATAGACGAGAAATGGAGAAACCCGAATGTGGCGGAAGAACGAATTAACGTTCCGTCCAATCCGCGAAACTACTGGAGATACCGGATGCATCTCACTCTGGAACAGTTGATGAAAGCAAAAACACTTAATGATAAGATTGGTGAACTGATTAAATACACAGGAAGAGATCCGAATAAATAGAATAAAAGATACAAGTAACTTTCAAAAAGGATATTTTCCGGACACTACCGACGCGGATAACACTAGATTAAAAACTCAAGAAATCTACGTGATCCGCGTCATTCGTTTTTCAAGGATATATTGCTAACAGAGATAAAATAAGGAGTTTCAAAACATAGTCAACTGTTTTTTCGCAATAATATCATTACTATATATCATACTTTTTCGCTTTTCGCATCATTCGTTTATTTTTTCAATGTTCCTCTTTTTATTCCGATTTATAAAGTATCTTTGCGCCGAAAAAGAGAAATTAAAAGAGATAATGGAAGGCAACCAAAGCAGACGTATTGATTTCGTGGACTTAACCAAAGGAGTCTGCATCATCCTTGTGGTAATAGCACACGTTGGAGGAGCCTTCGAACAACTGGATACGAATTCTATGTTATCCTGTTTCCGCATGCCTCTTTACTTCTTTATCTCAGGAGTGTTTTTCAAATCATATGAAGGCCTGTTCGGATTCATCCTGCGAAAAATAAACAAATTGATTATTCCTTTCCTTTTCTTCTATCTAAGTGCGTTTCTAATGAAATACATTGTTTGGAAGATTGCTCCGGGAGTGTTTCAACTGCCTGTGTCATGGAATGAGCTTCTGGTAGTGTTTCATGGACATGACCTTATCAAGTTCAATCCGCCAATCTGGTTTCTACTTGCATTATTCAATTGCAACATCCTGTTTTATCTAATTCACTTTCTACGCGAAAAGCATCTGCTTGTCATGTTCGCTGTGACAATCCTGATTGGTTGCGTAGGATTTTATCTCGGAAAGTTACAGATAGAGTTGCCTCTGTATATAGACGTTTCCATGACTGCACTACCCTTCTATGTGGCCGGTTTCTGGATCCGACGGTATAATTTCTTTCTATATCCCAGCCATCGTTTCGACAAACTGATACCGTTTTTTGTTGCATTGGCACTGGTGGTAATGTACTTCACCGCTACTACATTGGGTATGCGTACTAACAATTATGCGGGAAATATTTTTCAAGTATATATCGCAGCATTTGCAGGAATATTTATGATTATGTTACTTTGCAAAAAAGTGAAGAAAATAAAGGTTGTTTCTTACTTGGGACGATATTCAATCATCACCTTGAGTATGCATGGACCGATACTTCATTTTTTAGGTCCATTAGTCAGCCGTTATATTCACAATAGTTGGGCACAGGCAAGCACACTTCTGCTTATAACATTAAGCATCTGCCTTTTGCTCACCCCTATCTTTCTTAAAGTGATTCCACAAATGGTTGCACAGAAAGACCTGTTAAAAGTCAAATAAGATCATACTAAAAAGACAGTATATGAAGATAAACAGTAGCTATATTCTTTTGAAGGAAATTCGTTGTTACGCCTATCATGGAGTCGCACCGCAAGAAAATCTGATCGGGAATGAATATATCATTGACCTGAAACTGAAAGTAGATATCAGCAAAGCTGCCCGGACAGATGAGGTTACCGACACTGTTAACTATGCCGAAGTACATCAGGTGATAAAAAATGAAATGGCTATTCCGTCAAAGTTACTGGAGCATGTCAGCAGACGGATTATAGAAAAGCTCTTCGACCAATTCCCTTGCATTGAGAAAATAGAACTCCGGCTTTCCAAACGGAATCCGCCAATGGGAGCAGATATAGAGTCAGCAGGAATTGAACTGCAATGCAGCAGAGATGAATGATATATTGCTCTATTAATGAAATGACGTAAACTAGTGGAATACAGATTAAAATCACTTGCAAGAACTCCCCTTGCCATTATTTTGGATCAAGTGGGACTGGTGTTGGCATACACAATATACAAACGCAAACTTCCTAATTGAAGTAGAAAAGATAGTGACGCTATCCAGTAAGGATAGTGACGCTATCGTTGTCATATACCGTCACTATCCTTACTGGATAGCGTCACTATTTTATAAAGGGAATTCACCAACAACTTTTCTCAATTGATCCATTATTTCCAGTTGAGTATAAATAGGGTATAATGCCTTATAAACAACACAGATAATACAATTTTAATCTGTATTATCTGAGTTATCTTATTAAATAGTAGGTAATCCGCTTCTATTATTTACACTCCGAACCGACTTATTTTCTCTTCTTTTTTCTTCTATTTACCGATTCTACTGCTTCCGTCACCACAGGTTTATTCTGGAAACGTTTCGTATAGCCGGAATAGTCCGGATGAATACGTTCGTAATCAGGATCCATAAATAACGGACTGGAAATAATATGATCCGCCGTAGAACGGTTACAACAGAAAACTATATTTTCTACACCGGCCAAACGGGTTAATGCTTTCACATCCGTATCGTGCGGTTGCAGTGTCATGGGGTCCGTGAAGAAAAAGAGATAATCAATCTGCCCATCCACAATACGTGATCCCATCTGTTGGTCACCACCTAACGGACCTGATTTTAAAATCGTAAAATCCCACTCTTCATCAGGATGTTTCTCCTTCAATGCTTCCAATATCAAAGTACCCGTAGTACCTGTACAGTAGAATTTATTACCCATCAACAGTTCCGAGTTCCACAGTACCCATTCGATGAGGTCTTTTTTCATTGCATCATGCGCTACCAGCCCGATGCCTCTTCTAACCTTTGATTTCATTTGCTATCCTTTTAAATCCGACAATTGAGAGAATCGTTTGCATCCTCTCGCATAAAACTGCCACAAGATACTACTTTTTGTCCGTTCAGGTATCGGATTCAAAGTTTTTTTTCTCATATTCTCTTCACGGGATAAAGAAAACGACGGACATAATCGTTTATACTCTTTTCGCGCACATATCACAGCACGAGCATTATCCCAGTGTCCTTGCAACAAGAAATTAAACGCCGCCACATAATCGAGACAGGTCCGGATACGCATCACTTTATTTAACTCCTCCTGTGGAAGATTCTTATAGAGCATGACAAGATTATTACGGAAATTAAGAAAAGTCTTATGAGAATTCTCTTTTTTAAGAGTAGCTCCCCCCACATGATAGACAATACTTTGAGGTACACAGACAATCTCACGATTCCGCGAACGGAGTCGCCAGCACAAATCTATTTCTTCCATGTGAGCAAAGAAACGTCCATCCAATCCTCCGACATTCACATAATCAGCGCGCCGGATAAACAGCGCTGCCCCCGTTGCCCAGAAAACAGGAATCACCGTATCATATTGGCCTTCGTCTTTCTCCACAACTCCCATTATACGCCCCCTACAAAAAGGATAACCGTATTTATCAATAAAGCCACCAGCCGCCCCGGCATATTCGAAATATTCTTTTTGCCGCTGGCTTCGTATCTTCGGCTGACAAGCAGCCACTTCCGGATGCTTATCAAGATAAGCAATCATTGGTTCCAGCCAATGCTCCGTCACCTCGACATCCGAATTCAAAAGAACTACATATTCTGCGTCAACCTGCTGCAATGCCAAATTATATCCATCGGCAAAGCCATAATTTTGGTCAAGCACAATCGTTCTGACAGAAGGAAATTCCTGTTGAAGCAAGGTAACGGAAGCGTCTGTAGAACCATTGTCAGCCACGCAGACCTCGATCCCCTCCCCTTCCGAATACCGGACGACGGACGGAAGAAAAGTACGGAGCATATCACATCCGTTCCAATTTAAAATTACAACTGAAACTTTCATTGTTATTCCTTCTTCTTGTTCAATTCTTTCTCTTCTAATCGGTCAGCTTCCTCACGAGTCATTTTCCAGCGTTTATGAGACCACAACCAATATGCCGGTTCTTTACGAATCGTCTGTTCTAATCTATGAGCAAACATTTCCGTGATTTCTCCTTCTCTTGTTTCTTTTGGTGTTTCCGTCATTAACTTGAACTCCGCCTCACAATATCCTCTACGCTCTTTACTAAGCTCACAATAAAAAACAGGAAAATTCATCATTTTGGCAATACGTTCCGCACCATTCAGAAAACCGGTTTCCTGTCCTAAAAAGGTAGTCCAATATTTATCATATCCACTAGGCCACTGATCAGTAATCAAACCGACTACCATCTTTTTTCCATCATGTTTGAGCTTTATAATTTCACGTGCTGTAGAATGTTTCGGAATATTATACCCCCCAAAACGAGAACGAATACGTTTAAACAACTCATCCAGATATTTATCTCTCAACGGTTTATAAACCTGCACAGGAACATCCCCCGGTTTCATGATTGCTCCCATCCCTATCAGCCACTCGTAATTGGCATAATGAGGAATCATTACTATAATACCTCCATACTTTTCAGTCAGTTCAAGATATTGTTCCGTATTCCTATAAGTCATTCTCTCACAAAGTTCTTCGGCAGACATATGCAACAATTTCAAATCCTCAAGCATATAATCCGACAAATAGCGATAAAACTTGCGTTCTATCTGTAATCTCTCCGCATCAGTTTTTTCCGGAAATGATCTTAATAGATTTCCCCGAACTACTTTCCGACGATATTTTCCAACATGATACATCAACAGATAATTAAAATCCGAAAGCATATATAAAATCCGGAACGGAAGAGCCGAAAACAGCCACATTCCACTGTATACCAACCAATAGATAAGTTTTGATCTCATATTTATATCAAAATTGTACCTTTAAGTGCTGTCATCTCCTCATTAAAATCTCCCAAACATACATTAACCACCTGGTTATCCAGCGAGTCATCACTTTCCACCTCTACACGAATATAATTCTCCGTAAATCCATGCATCGGAGCACCAGCTTTCGATTTTTCCATCAGCACCGGCATTGTCTGCCCAATATGACGTGCATAAAAAGCCTGTGTCTTTTGATCCGACAGTGTCAACAGACGTTGACTACGCTGATGCTTCTCTTCCGGGGAAACTACATATTCTATTTTTAAGGCTTGCGTTCCAGGACGTTCGGAATAGCTAAACACATGCAACTGGGTCACATCCAGACCATCTATAAACTGATAAGCCTGTTCAAAATATTCGGGCGTTTCTCCACGGGTTCCCACAATCACGTCCACTCCGATAAAAGCATCCGGCATCACCTCTTTTATCTTCTTTACTTTCGAAGCAAAAAGAGCAGTGTCATAACGACGGCGCATTAACTGCAATACCTCATCGCAACCGGATTGCAAAGGGATATGAAAATGAGGCATAAAACTGCGGGAGTGAGACACAAATTCGATAATCTCATCAGTCAACAGATTGGGTTCTATGGAAGAGATACGATAACGTTCGATTCCCTCTACCTGATCCAATGCTTTTACCAGATCAAAGAAACTCTCTCCTGTTGTTTTACCAAAATCTCCGATATTCACTCCGGTCAGAACGATTTCTTTTCCACCTTCAGCAGCTGCCTGCCGGGCCTGCTCAACCATGGAAGCAATAGTTCCGTTACGACTTCGCCCGCGGGCAAAAGGAATCGTGCAATATGAACAGAAGTAATCACATCCATCCTGCACCTTCAAGAAGAAACGGGTACGATCTCCCCGTGAACACGAGGGAGAAAACGAACGGATATCTTTGGTTGTAGTAGTGATAGCCTCTCCTTTTTCATGCTTTTGGAGGTCACCCAGATATTGAAGTAACTCTCCCTTCTGTTCCGCTCCCAGCACTACATCTACTCCATCTATCTTTGCCACGTCACCGGGCTTCAATTGCGCATAACATCCGGTCACTACCACAAAAGCACCGGGATGCTGCTTTACCAGGCGATGAATGGCTTGCCGGCATTTCTTATCTGCCATCTCCGTCACCGAACAAGTATTTACCACACAGATATCTGCTTTCTCTCCTTTGCGCACAGTCCGGACTCCTGCCTCACGCAGGATTTTACCGATAGTTGAAGTCTCTGAAAAATTTAATTTGCAGCCTAAAGTATAATAAACGGCTGTCTTATTTTGAAATACAGTGGTATCTATCATAAGCTGTTATAAACACATTAACTTTGCAAAGTTACATATTATTATTAGTAAAACACTTTAGGATACGAAAGTTTATTCCTATTTTTGCACAATTCACTAAAAAACGTGCAATGATTAAAGAGAATTTCATTAAACTATACGAAAATAGTTTTCGTGAGAATTGGGATCTGCCTTGTTACACTGATTATGGAGAAGATACCCAATACACATATGGTGAGGTAGCTGAAAAAATCGCCCGTTTACATCTGTTATTCAAACATTGTAGCCTTCGCAGAGGAGATAAGATTTCAGTTATCGGCAAAAATAACGCTCACTGGTGCATCGCCTATATGGCAACTATCACATATGGAGCGATCATTGTCCCTATCCTTCAAGATTTTACGCCTAATGACGTTCATCATATCGTCAATCATTCCGAATCTGTATTTCTGTTCACCAGCGACAGCATTTGGGAAAATCTGGAAGAGGAGAAATTAACAGGATTACGGGGAGTATTCTCATTGACTGATTTTCGGTGCCTTTATCAACGTGACGGAGAAACCATACAGAAGTTTCTGAAAAATACCGATAAAGAGATGCATACTTTGTATCCGAAAGGATTTACCCGTGAAGATGTTCAGTATACCACTTTATCCAATGACAAAGTGATGCTGTTAAATTACACTTCCGGAACCACCGGTTTCAGTAAGGGTGTGATGCTGACAGGAAACAATCTTGCCGGCAATGTCACTTTCGGTATTCGTACCGAACTCCTTAAAAAAGGGGATAAAGTGCTGTCTTTCCTTCCCCTCGCCCACGCATACGGTTGCGCATTTGACTTTCTGACAGCAACCGCTGTTGGCACCCATGTCACTTTGCTTGGAAAAACGCCTTCTCCTAAAATCATAATGAAGGCTTTTGAAGAAGTGAAACCTAACCTTATTATTACCGTCCCGCTAGTGATTGAAAAGATATATAAGAATATTATCCAGCCACTCATTAATAAAAAAGGTATGAAGTGGGCACTCAATATTCCTCTGCTCGACACCCAAATCTACAACCAGATACGTAAAAGACTGATTGATGCATTAGGAGGACGGTTTAAAGAGATCATTATCGGTGGCGCCGCTATGGACAAGGAAGTAGAAGAATTCTTCTACAAAATCAAATTTCCTTTTACTATCGGTTATGGAATGACGGAATGTGGTCCGCTTATCAGCTATGCTCCTTGGGATGAATTTGTACCAGGCTCCTCCGGAAAGATTCTGGATATAATGGAAGCGCGTATCTATAAGGAAACCCCGGAAGCAGAAACTGGAGAAATCCAAGTTCGGGGAGAGAATGTGATGGTAGGCTACTACAAGAACCAAAAAGCAACGCAGGAAGTATTCACACAGGATGGCTGGCTACGCACCGGAGACCTCGGTTCCATGGACAGCAACGGAAATATTTTCATCCGGGGACGACTCAAGACTATGATCTTAAGTTCTAGCGGACAGAACATCTTCCCCGAAGAGTTGGAAACCAAACTGAATAACCTGCCTTTCATTCTCGAAAGTCTTGTTATCGAACGCAATAAAAAATTAGTGGCACTTGTTTATGCCGATTACGAAGCGTTGGATTCTCTCGGATTAAATAATCCGGATAACCTGAAAACAATCATGGATGAAAATCTTAAGAATCTGAACAGCAATGTAGCCGCTTATGAGAAAATCAGCAGGATCCAACTCTATCCTACGGAATTTGAAAAAACTCCCAAAAGAAGCATAAAAAGGTACTTATATAACAGTATTGCTGTCGATTAGCATGTTCTAAAACATATAAAAAAGGGAGAAAAGTGGCCAGTTACAAAAAAAATTATAAAAAAAGTTGGCATTTCGAGAACAACATATTGAAAAAGTACATACCTTTGCAACGTTTTAATAAAGCAATTGATTGTATTACGTTTTTAAAAAGCAAAGAAAATGAAAAAATTAGTTTTGATGGCCGTAGCTATCGTAGCAGTATCATTCGCATCATGTGGTAACAAAGCAGCTGACGCAGCAAAAGCAACTGCAGATTCTATCCGTATCGCTGACTCAATCGCAGCAGTAGAAGCAGCAGCTCTTGAAGCTGAACAAGCAGCAGCCGCAGCAACAGATTCTTTGAATGCTGATAGCACTGCAACTGAAACTGTAGCTGAATAATAATTCAGAAACAGCCTAGAGAGAATTGAAAGTCTGCCATGCGAAAGCATGCACAGACTTTTTTTTATGCCTTTATTTTAGCAGGCCACACGTTATTTAGCGTATGAACTTTTCACAAAAGGAGCGTTCAACAAATAATCCAGACTTACTTCTACACTTTCCTCCACCGGAATACTATACTTTTCGATTTCAGCAACGAGATAATTAACGCCTGCAGTTTTTGCATTCTTAAAGATAGCATCAAAACCTACCATTCCACTTTGTCCAATCTCTCTGTGATCTTTCACATGGAATATCTTGAAGCGACCGGGATATTTATTAAAATAATCGACAGGACTGTTTTGTCCGCGAACTACCCAATAAAGGTCCATCTGGAAGAAAACATATTCAGGATTTGTATGTTCCAACATATAATCATACATCACTTTATCTTCTACCTTCTGAAATTCATGAGCATGATTATGATATCCAAACAATAAACCCTGTTGTTTGCAACGCTTGCCTATCTCATTATAATATGCACAATACGTTTCTAAATCCTTGAGCGTCTTAGGTACATCCATCCACGGAGCTACAATATATTTCATACCGGCAGCTTTGTGATCGGCAATGCATTGATCCCACCATTCAAGCGACTTTGAATAGTCACCGGAAGCCAATTCTTCTTTAGATAACTGCCTTGTACAATGTGAAGACAAGACTTTTAATCCTGCCGATTCGACATCTTTCTTAAACTGTTGGGGAGCACGGTCATAAAACTTACCGTTGTTATAATTGGCTGCTTCAACACCGGTATATCCCATGTTTGCCAATTTTTTCAGAAGAGCAGTATAAGCGGGATCACACTTACCATTTTTGTTGTCTACCTTGTTTAATATATCTCTAACAGAATAGAGCTGAATAGCTACTTCTTTCTTAGCTTTTTTCTTAGTTTGTGCCGTTACTGCCAATGGAATCATGAAAAGAGCAGCCAATGCACAGATATAAATTCTAGTTTTCATATAATAGATATTAGTGGGTTACAATTATTCAGGTTTATATAGAAAAAAAATAGGCACGGATTACACAGACTTCACGGTTGCTCCATGGCAATCGCCATTCAAAAAAACGTGAAATATGCGTAACCCGTGCCTTTTTATTGCTATTCGATTAGTCCAAAACCTTCACGCGAATGTTGCGGAACCAAACATCATCACCGTGATCTTGCAAACCAATGAAACCTTCGTGATTTTCGCCACCGCAGTTATTCAGCAATTCAAATGCCAAAGGCCATTTTTCTTCGCTGAACTTACTTGCTTGCAACATATCAGTCCATTGTTTTGTCCACAAATGATATTCAAGTACGTTTTCATCGTTTTGTCCGTGAACAACTGTACCTTTATAAACCATAATCTTAGCCTTGTTCCATTCGCCAAACGGTTTAGAGTTTTGAGGAACTGCAGGAATCATATCATACAAAGAAGCTGACTGACGATTGTTGTCCTTACCCAATTTAGCATCCGGATGATTGGCATTGTCCAACACCTGATATTCGGGCGCAGAAATATAAATAGGCTCAAGCACATCATTACCGTCTTTATCTTTCGATGTAACTTCCTGAGCTAAATAGAAGATACCGGAGTTACCACCTTTAGAAACCTTCCACTCCATTTCCAGTTCGAAGTTTTTAAACTTGTGGGCAAAAATCAAATCACCACCATCACCGTCTTGAGCTTCACCGCCACCAGAACCGTTGAATTTGATGCAGCCGTCTTCAATTGTCCATTTAGAAGGAATACGGTCTTTTCCATAACCACGCCATCCGTTAAATGTTTCGCCATCAAAGATAGTGATATAACCATCTTTATCAACTGTCAGATTCAAGCTATCTGTTTCTGGAGCTTTCAATGATTTAGAGTAAGACAGCGCTACTTTATTTTGCTCTTCCGGAGCATTTGCCTTCTTCTGACCACCGCAAGAAGCGAAAACGCCTGCAGCAAGACAACAACAAGCTAATGGATAAAATACTTTTTTCATGATATCAACTATTTAATTTTTAATCTTTAATTTTTAATTTACTTTTATCTTGGCATATCAGGCAGTCTCCAGCCTTCACGATAAGTATGTTTCACCAATTCAGCTGCAAACTGTTTTGCATTGATCGGATCAGTCCATGTCTTATCAAATGTAGGATGACCGTCATGAATCTTGAATCCGTCTTTGATAACGGTACGGATGGTTTCGTTGTCACCGATATTTGTAAAGCACATGTTAGCTCCATCCCATTCAAGAGTTTTATTCAGTGCTTGCAAACGAATAGCCAATACACCCATTGCCACCATTTCATTCATTGGTCCGGCTTCTGAAAAATCAGATTTAGTCATGATACGATTGGATTTATCTTCTTTACATGCACGTACCCAATCCATCTCGTGACCACCATTCATTGCATTAGGAACACGACGACAAACCTTCGGCGCATTTGGCTTACGACCAGAAAGCAACCAAGGATTCTGTCCATAACATCCGCAAATCAATGTATCTTTCGTTCCGTGGAAAATAGTCAAACCACCACCACTCTGCATCAGTTGTTTTCCTTCTGGGAATCCTTTCGGACGTTCGGGCATCATACCGCCATCGTACCAATGTACTTCCACTTCAGGCATCGCCACTTTAGGCATATTATTACGAGCCGGGAAAATCATCTTCACATGCTGTGCCTGTGGTGCACAAGCGTTCAACAATAAAGTTGACGATCCTTCCACTTTAATAGGATATTGCAAATTCAATGCTCTAAACGGCTGATGCAAAATATGACAAGCCATATCACCTAATGCACCTGTTCCGTAATCCCACCATCCACGCCAGTTCCAAGGATGATAAATAGCATTGTAAGGATTCATTTTAGCAGGACCTGTAAACAAATCCCAATTCAATGTGCTAGGAATTTTATCAACCTTTTCAGGAACGTTTAATCCTTGAGGCCAAATAGGACGGTCTGTTGCACATTCAACTTTCGTTACGTCACCGATTTCACCATTCCAAATCCATTCACATACTAAATCTGTACCTTCATCAGAAGAACCTTGATTACCCATTTGGGTAACCACGCCCGTTGATGCAGCCAGTTTTGTCAACAAACGAGATTCATAAACAGAATGTGTCAATGGTTTCTGACAATATACGTGTTTTCCCATTGTCATTGCGTCAGCAGTGATAATAGCATGAGTATGGTCGGCAGTTGCGATAATCACACCATCGATAGATTTACCCATTTCATCATACATCTTACGATAGTCCCAGTACTTTTTAGCCTTGGGGAATTCGTCGAACACGCCTTTTGCGTACTTCCAGTCCACATCACAAAGAGCCACAATATTTTCAGTGCCCTTTACGTGATTAATGTTGGCATGTCCCATGCCACCAATACCCACAGCTGCAAGATTTAATTTGTCAGTAGGCGAAATATGCCCGTGACTCATACCTAAAATTGTACTGGGAGCAATGGTTATACCTGCTAAAGCAGCGGCTCCCGTTTTGAGAAATTTTCTCCTCGAAATGTTTGACATGATTTTATTTGTTTAAGGGTTAATAATCTTTGGAAGGTTGCCGTGCAACAATCCATATCCATTTTTCATGTTTTTTCTTCGCTCGCGTATTTGCTCCAAAGTGCTTAAATTACCAATAGCAGGCAAATCGTGTTTGCGGGTATCTTTCAAGAATGTCCACGCATATTCGGATGCAATAGCCGAATCACGCATTAATGGTAAGCGTGAACTGCGTTTTCCGGTTTCTACCGAATCAGCAAACAGGTCACACAACACGTCTATATTCTTGCCGCCGAAAGGTTTCTCTACACGAATGGTCTGATTGACACCGTGCAGGTCGACAACAGCAGTATTGAAGTCATGCGTCATACGCACAACCCCTTTTGTCCCTATAATATCTACATACGAATTATGTGTCTGGTCTTTAGATAATTGCCCATAAACAAATCCCTGGGTAATATCAAAAACGACCCCATTTTGAAAAGTTCCGTGACATTGCACCCACCAAGGATCTTTGTAGTTCCACATATTCACTCCCTGGGCATTCCACGTTCTATAATCACATCCTGCATACCAACGGGTAATATCTACATAGTGCATTCCACAATCATGGAAAGCAGGTCCCTCATACTCATGACCTTCACCCGGTGCCAAGCCGGGAGTCATATGACAAATACGGATAATAGCCAGCTCTCCAATCTCCCCTTGCTGGATATATTCCTTCATTAAATTATGATACCAGGAATTTCGCAGATACAAGTTTACCGTAGAAATGAGGTTTGTGTTTTCTGTCATTTCTACGACTTTCCACTCATTTTCCATTGTATCTGCAACAGGTTTTTCTGAAATAATGTGTTTGCCGTAACGAATAGCTTTTTCTATTTGTTCCATCCGCGAGTCAGCCAAAGTGAAAAGTCCGACTACCTGCACACTTTCGTCCTCAAAAATCTTTTGATTATCTTCTAATATAATAGAGTTAGGAGAAAGCTTCTTGGCTAACTGACGTGATGCCGGATTGGTATCACAAATATAAGCAATATTCCACCGATCACTTTTAGTCATCGCTTCCCAGTAGAATCTTCCCATCCTACCAAAACCGATAATGCCAACTTTAATTCTCGTGTCTACTGAAGATTGCGTGTTCATAATTAAACATAGTGAATTTAAGTACAAATAATAGATAAAACATCAACTCCTAACTATCAAACTGATGAGCTAAAAACTGATATTGCAAATCTAGCCAAATAAATAACGGCTTATTTGACTTACACTACTTTATGTAGATATAAAATCAGCACTTTATACTATTAATCAAGCACTTAGATAGTTTACCATATCAAAAAAATGTAGATGATTTGGAAAGTATTATAATGTTAAAATGATAATTATGTATCTTGAGTTGAACTAATTTTCATAATTTCATTCTCAAATTCATCCCTGTCGACAGCTGCCTTATTTCTCATCTTCGTGCGATAATTATAAACCGTACTTGTAGAACAACGGAGGAAGTTCGCTATCTTTCCACTATCCGTAATACCCAAACGTAATAAAGCATAAATACGGAGTTCTCTGTTCAATAAAGCATCCGGTTTTAAAATTATTTTCTCTTCATCTTTCAACAGAGCGTTAAAATCAGAAACAAAAGTGGGATACAAACCCAAGAAAACCTTATCAAAACGAGTGTATAAAGCGCTAAGTTCCTCGTCGATAAGCGCAGATGATTTTAGCTTCTTAATCAGTTCATCATAGTATTTATTAATAGCTATTTTATACAGCATATTCTGATATTTCTCCATTTTATGGATATAACTAAAGCATACATCAAAAAATTCGGCTATATAATACTCCTTTATACTATTAATTTCGCACAACTGGTTATTTGTATCATTCAGCTGGCTGTTCATGCTATTCAGTTTATTGTTCAATCGCAAAAGCTCCTCATTACTCTGCGCCAATGCCTGTTTTATTTTCAATATCTTTTTCATCTGAATATAGATGAAAAGCACCAACAGGACTAAAAGAAAAAGGATAATACTTGTAGAAATAAGGAAAGTAGTCAGATGCGACCGTGATCTGGCCTGCTCCGCCTGATAAGCTGTATTAATAATAGAATTGAATTTATAAATTTCGATGGCCCGGAAATGAATACCGGAAGAAATAACGTCATCAATAGCGGACTGTGTAAATTTAAAGGCATCAGCTAAATTCTGTTCATCATAGGCTATCAATGCAAGAGATTGCAGGGATGCATTTTCCCGCGTAGCATTCCGGGTATCGGCTATTGCTGACAACATCAGGTATTTTTTTTCCTCATCATACTTTTTCTGATGGTGACATAACCTAGAATACGAATGAGTTATCATGGCATAATTAGGCGTCCCCACCTCTTCAATCTCCAGCAGTTCTTTAAAAATCTCTTTCGATTTCAGTGTATCACGCCAAATATAATAAGAAGCCTGGGACATTCGATAATCCCAAGAAGTGTGGTCAATGAGGGCAAATAGCGAATCCTGATAAGCAGCCTGCTGCTTGCCATACAGGTTGTTGGCGACAGAAATCGAATAGTGTCCCCAAAAGCTGGAATAAGTTTGATAATAGTTTATTAATAAATCTCTGGGAAGTTCTGAAGTCTTTATACTTTTCAAAATAATCTCCGCTTCGCGGAACCTGCCACACATCGAATATAAAAGACCGAGATTTAAAAACGACTGATTGGTGAAATAAGGTCTATTCAACTGGCGGGAAATCTCAATATTGCGATCAACATAATGGATGGCTGAATCAATATGAAACTTTTTATATTCGTTATATAACCGTAGATTGATTCTATATTCTCCTTCAAGAGTCAAACCGGGACTTTTCAACATACATTTTATCCGGTTTATCCGATCCTCTTTCTCTTTAACAAAGACGTGTTTTTCATCTATCACTCTACGCAAAGAATCAGTCAATAGCTTCAACTCATTATTTGCATAAAGAACACTGCCAATTCCCAAAGCAATCAGCAGAAGCAAAAACCTCTTCTTCAGAAAACAACAGTTGAATTTCATAATAGTAATAGCAAAGATAACAAAAAAAGCGATTTATTCATTCAGAACAAATCGCTTTTCATATATGAAGTAAATTTGCTCTTATTCAGCAACTACCTCGAAAGGAATTTCTACCGAAACTTCCTTGTGAAGCTTAACGATAGCCTTGTAGCTACCAACTTCTTTCACAGCGTCTTTTACAACGATGATCTTTCTGTCAACTTCATGACCCAGTTTAGACAATGCTTCAGCAATCTGGATGTTACCGACAGAACCGAAGATAGTACCGGTTGAGCTAACTTTAGTTGCGATAGTCAAAGAAACGCCTTCCAACTTAGCAGCCATAGCTTCAGCGTCTTTCTTGATTTTCTCAAGTTTGTGAGCGCGCTGTTTCAGTTCTTCAGCCAACATTTTCTTTGCAGAAGGAGAAGCGATGACAGCTTTTCCAGTCGGGATCAGATAATTACGACCGTATCCGGATTTCACGTTTACGATATCGTTCTTATAACCCAAGTTTACTACGTCTTCTTTCAATATAATTTCCATACTTTTCCTCCTTCTTATTTCATCATGTCAGTTACATAAGGCAGCAATGCCAAGTGACGAGCTCTCTTCACAGCCTGCGCGATACGACGTTGGAACTTCAAAGAAGTACCTGTAATACGACGCGGAAGGATCTTTCCTTGTTCATTCAAGAATTTTTTCAAGAATTCAGGATCTTTGTAGTCGATATACTTAATACCACTCTTTTTGAAACGGCAGTATTTTTTCTTCTTAACGTCTACTGACGGCGGAGTTAAATATCTAATTTCTGATTGAACTTGTTGTGCCATGATTAATCCTCCTTTTTGTTTGATTTAACACTTCTTCTTTTTGCAGCGTATTCAGCAGCATACTTATCCATCTTGAAAGTCAAGAAACGGATTACGCGTTCATCACGACGGAAATTAATTTCCAGCTTGTCAATAACAGTAGGATCTGCATTGAACTCAATCAGTTGATAAAAACCTGTAGACTTTTTCTGAATTGGGTAAGCCAATTTCTTCAGTCCCCAGTTTTCTTCATTAATAATCTCAGCACCTTCAGCTTGAAGAACGCCTTTGAATTTTTCTACCGCTTCCTTCATCTGAACATCAGATAAAACGGGAGTTAAAATGAAAACGGTTTCGTATTGATTCATACTTCGTTTAATTAAATAAATAAATTATTTGATTTTAAATGCGGGTGCAAAGTTAGACATTTTATTTTGAACTACAAATATTTAATCTTTTTTTGTATCCGAAGATAGGATTTATCCGGGAAGAGACTTACCTTTGCAAAGTTGTTTAAACAATAATTTCATGATAGAGCAATTTAATTTCGACATTCGGCTTATATTCGCCATATTAAATGGCAAAGTTTCTGCGGCAATCAACAGGAAATTGTACCGAAACTTCCGTCAGAACGGATTGGAAATCAGCCCAGAACAATGGACGGTACTCATTTTTCTGTGGGAAAAAGACGGGGTGACGCAACAAGAGTTGTGTAATGCAACTTTTAAAGACAAGCCCAGCATGACCCGATTGATAGATAATATGGAACGGCAACATCTTGTTGTGCGCATTTCCGACAAAAAAGACCGCCGCACCAACCTGATCCATCTGACCAAAGACGGGAAAGAATTGGAAGAAAAAGCGCGTGTCATTGCCGGACAGACTCTAAAAGAGGCTCTACACGGTATCACTCTCGACGAATTGAGCATTGGGCAAGAGGTGCTGAAAAAGGTATTCTACAATACGAAAGATTAGGTAGAAGAACCTCTCTTTAAATCATAAAATCCACTAAATCGTGCATTTATAATGGAATTTTTATCCAAATAATTTCGCTCGTTAAAGAATTATGCTTTAATTTGTGACTGGAATATTATAATCTATTAAAATACACACACATGAAAGGCTTATTAAAGAACTTAGGATTGATATTAATCTTGGTCGGAGTAGTCATCCTGCTGGCTTGTTCCTTTACAGGAAATGTAAACAACAACGCCATCCTGGGTACTTCAGTAGTACTTGTAGTACTGGGACTCATTTCTTATATTGTTATTAATAAGAAGATCGCTGATTAATTTCACAAAATCAATAAAAAATCCCGGAGACGAATGTTCCCGGGATTTTTTATTTGGAGTTATCTCAAACACAATCATTAAGATTCAACTTCCGGAGTAATCAGTTTATAGCCTTTTCCGTGAATATTGATAATTTCGATTGAGTCGTCTTCTTTCAGGTGCTTACGCAATTTCGTGATATACACGTCCATACTACGGGCATTGAAATAGTTATCGTCAATCCAGATTGTTTTCAGAGCGAAGTCACGTTGCAAAATCTCATTGGCATGTGCACAAAGCAATCCGAGTAGTTCAGATTCTTTAGTAGTCAGTTTAGTCTGTTTGCCTTCTGACGACAGAATTTGCTTCTGCGTGTCGAAAGTAAACTTACCAATCTTATAGATATTGCTTTCTTTGTTCTTCTTTCCACGAACACGTCTCAAGATTGCTTCAATTCTGAATGTCAATTCTTCCATACTAAACGGTTTGGTGATATAATCATCCGCACCGATTTTAAAGCCTTCCAGGATATCTTCTTTCAGCGTTTTAGCCGTCAGGAAGATAATAGGAATTTCAGCATTTGCTGCACGGACATCCTGTGCCAGTGTGAAGCCGTCTTTTTTAGGCATCATCACGTCAAACACGCACAAGTCATATTTATTCTTCAAGAAAGCCTTATAACCGGCTTCTCCATCAGGATATAACTCAGCAGAATAACCTTTTGCCTGTAGATATTCTCTTAAAAGCATGCCAAGATTTTCGTCATCCTCGCACAATAAAATACGCAGTTTCTCGTCCATATCAATTATTTTTTAATAAAGGTAATGCAATAATAAATTTAGTTCCCACGTTCAGGTCGCTTTCCGCCCGGATGGTTCCCTTATGATCCAATATTATTTTTCTCACATAAGCCAATCCAAGTCCAAAGCCCTTCACATCGTGCAGATTACCCGTATGTACACGATAGAACTTTTCAAATATCTTTTTCAGGTTCTCTTTTTTGATACCGATACCATTATCCTGTATCGAAATCATCAGTTTACCCGACTCATTCCACGTTCTCACTTTCAGTTCCAGATCCTCTTCCGGTTTCTTATATTTCACCGCGTTATCCATCAGATTAAAGATTACATTCGTGATATGCATCTCATCTGCAAATATAACAGGATCGGTGGCCTCAAGGTTCGATGTTATCTTACCATTATACCGTTCCACTTTCAGCGCAAAGGTATTGACAACTCCTGCTATTAATTCATTCGCATCAATCTCCTTCATCTTCAAAGTAGCCTTCTGACGCTCAAACATCGACATCTGGAGTACCTTTTCCACCTGGAAGCGCAAGCGCTTGGTTTCATCATTAATCACTCCCGATATATGCTGGAACATCTGCGGAGATTTTCCCACCGCCGGATCTTTCAACATCTGGGCTGCTAATGAAATGGTAGATATCGGTGTTTTAAATTCGTGCGTCATATTATTGATAAAGTCATTCTTCATCTCCGTCAGTTTCTTTTGCCGGAATACGATATAAATCGTAAAGATGAATGTCACTAACAATACCAGTGTAAATATCAGCGACGGAATCATGAAACTGATGGAGTCAAAGATATAATCTTTCTTCCCCGGAAAGTGTACTTTCAATATACTCATTTTTGCAGGCGGGTCATTTTTGAACAATGCCTGTTGATAAGCGTCTTCACTTCCCTTTGCCTCATAATCCGCACAACGGTAGACTTCCCTGCCGTCTTTGTCAATCACCGTAAAGTGATAAGGCAAATCTATACTATTATTATATAAGCTCGATTTCAGATAGTCATCCAGTTCTTTGAACCGTACTCTGTCTCCAATCGACTTGTCACTTCCCCGATAAATCATCTGCCAGGCCACTTCATCGAGTAATGCCCGTTGATACATATACCGATTCTTGATGGCTTCCACCAATGAACGCGAAGTTTCCGGAATAGTCTTTGTCCCCCTATAAGGAGAAATCATAGCCTTCGGAAGCTCGGAGGGCTTAGTGGTCATCACTTTCAACTCGAAATCCGAATATACCTTTCCATCCTTTGACTTCACCGTAAACCGTTGCGTTTGCTGAATCAAGTTGTCTTGTTGCATGGAAGCATTATTCGCAATTAGTGCTTTTCTCTCTGCTTCTGAAATATCCTCGATCAACCAACGTCTGGTCTCTGCATATTCCACATCCTTGGAAACCTGATCCAGGCTATTGCGTACAGCCGAATCAAACTGTTCCTTACGGGTTTTCATCATTTCCTCTATATAACTTACCTGCAAGTACAGCAGACTAAGGAAGGAAAGCCCCATTACAATACCTAATATCCAAATTGTTGACTTCTTCATAGCAACAAAATTAACACTCCCTAATTAACACTCCTAATGCATTAACTTGATTTAACCGGAACTTCCCGGAAATTAACCGTAAAGAGTTATTTAGGTTGTATTCTGATTACTACAACAACAAAACCTCTCCTTTGGTTTGCAAATTTAATAAAAAATTAAATCTTTTCCTTGTGTTTTTCTATCTTTATTAATCATAGTTAAACAAAAACCGCCCCCTTTTACTTAAAAAAGGTGGCGGTTTTAACGTTTTAGTTGATTCTTTATGTCTAATAGATGATAAATACCGAATATTATAGTGAATTTTCAATCAACTATCACATACTATTTATCAACTATCATTTATACTTATTCTTCGGTTTGTTTAGCTTCAAAATCCTTCATTAACTTATCCTGAACGTCTGTCGGAACAAGCTCATAACTAGAGAATTTCATAATGAACGAAGCACGTCCGCCCGTGAGAGAGCTAAGTGCCGTAGAATAAGATGACATTTCTTTCAAAGGTACTTTAGCAACCAGTTTCTCAAAACCTTTTTCACTACTCATACCCATAATCATGGCGCGACGTCCCTGAAGATCTCCCATCACATCACCCATCCTATCAGACGGAACGAACACTTCTACATCATAAATCGGTTCCAGAATCTTCGGACCGGCATTCTTGAAGGCTTCACTAAAGGCATTACGTCCGGCAAGCATAAAGGAGATTTCATTCGAATCTACCGGGTGCATCTTACCATCGTAAACAATGACACGCACGTCACGAGCATACGAACCCGTCAACGGTCCTTGCTCCATACGAGACATAATCCCCTTCATAATAGCAGGCAGGAAACGGGCATCGATAGAACCACCGACGATACTGTTGACAAACACCAGTTTACCGCCCCATTCCAATGGTATCTCTTCCGTGCCTCTCACGGTAATCTTAAACTCCTGTCCGTTGAACTTATAAGTTTCAGGTATAGGCATACCTTCTTTATAAGGTTCTACAATCAGGTGAACTTCACCAAACTGACCGGCACCACCGGACTGTTTCTTATGCCGGTAGTCAGCACGGGCAGCTTTGGTAATCGTTTCACGATATGGAATCTTCGGCTCTTCATATTTCACCTGAAGTTTTTCGTTGTTTTCCAAACGCCATTTCAATGTACGAAGATGGAATTCTCCCTGACCGTGTACCAAAGTCTGTTTCAGTTCTTTTGATTGCTCAATCACCCATGTAGGATCTTCCTCGCGCATACGGTTTAAGATACTCATCATCTTTTCCACATCCGCTTCATTGACCGGCTTAATGGCACGGGTATATTTAGAGTTCGGGTATTTGATAAAGTTAAATTTATAATCGCAATCCTTACCGTTCAGTGTATTACCGGTTTTCACGTCTTTCAGTTTCACGGCAGCACCGATATCACCAGCTTGCAGTTCTTCCACCTTGACACGGTTACCACCGGCTACCACATAGATTTGTGCGATACGTTCCTTCGAGCCACGGTCGGCATTCAGCAAATCGTCTCCCTCATGAACTTTACCGCTCATTACTTTAAAATAGGAAACTTCACCAATATGCGGTTCCACACTTGTCTTGAAGAAATAAAGAGATTCCGGTCCATTGACATCCGGAGCCACTTCTTTACCTCCCGTATTTTGTACCTTCGGCATTTCAGATACAAAAGGAACAACGTTGCCCAAGAATTCCATCAAGCGGCGAACGCCCATATCTTTCCCTCCGCAGACGCAGAATACAGGGAACATACCCCTGGCGATCAATCCCTTACGGATACCTTCACGCATTTCGTCTTCTGACAGGGAATCTTGCTCGAAGAATTTCTCCATCAGATTTTCATCATTCTCGGCTGCAGCTTCTACCAATGCTTTGTGCATTTCCATGGCCTTATCCATTTCTTCTGCCGGAATATCTTCGATTGTCGGAGCCCCTCCTTCAGGTTTCCACGAGTATTTTTTCATCAACAATACGTCAATCAGTGCATTAAAGCCCGGACCGGTAGCTATCGGATATTGAATAGGAACAACCTTAGAACCGTATGCTTCTTTCAGCTGTTCGAGGATATTATCATAATCGCATTTTTCATTATCAAGCTGGTTGACTAGAAAAATAACAGGTTTATTCAGCTTTTCTGTATAACGGAAGTGATTTTGTGTACCGACTTCGACGCCGTATTGGCCATTGAGAAGGATGATTGCTGTGTCGGTCACATTTAGTGCAGTCACTGTGCTGCCTACGAAGTCGTCCGATCCCGGACAGTCAATAATATTAAGTTTTTTGTTATTCCATTCTACATGGAGAACGGTGGAGAAAACGGAGTAACCATACTCTTGTTCAACAGGAAAATAATCGCTAACTGTATTTTTTGCGGCAACAGATCCGCGACGTTTTATAACACCACTCTCGAAAAGCATCGCTTCCACGAGAGTGGTTTTCCCAGAGCCAGAACTTCCCAACAAGGCAATGTTCTTGATTTCATTAGTCTGATATACTTTCATAATATATAAGATTTTAGTAATTACTCAGTATGTTTCTCACATACCATTAATTTTGTGATGCGCAAATTAGGGATTAATTGGGGGAAAAGCAACACTTATGGCAGTGTTACTAAACAATGTTATGTAACACATCTTTAACATGAACATTTTTGAACCGGGTTAAAAATTATTTTCGCATGTCTATAAACTAATTTCATAGTTGCAACAAGTAATCCGGCACGATGTTATTTTTAGTTGTTTTCCTTTCATACAATAGTTCCCCCGTTACCTAATCAGTTTTCGTTTGACAGTTGTCAAGCGATAGTTCAACAATTGTCATTCTATCGCTTGACAACTGTCAAACGAAAACCCGGCTACAAGTTCGAATCTTATTTATAAAAAAAAAGATCTTAAATTCAGCATTGCAGGAAATTATCTTCTACTAATCGATGGGAGAATTATCTATTTAGCGTATTCCTACCCCACTATAAATAATTTCCGTCAACAGCTTTTTTTTGATATATCTAATAATAGTCTTACTTTTACACCCACAAACCCAAACAGCATAGCTATGGCAGGTATCTATCTTCACATTCCTTTTTGCAAAACGCGCTGCATCTACTGCGACTTCTACTCAACCACTCGCAGCGAACTCAAAACCCGTTATGTACAGGCTCTCTGCCGGGAGTTGGCGATGCGTAAAGAATACCTGAAAGGAGAAGATATAGCAACTATTTATTTCGGTGGCGGAACCCCGTCTCAACTGGAAAAAGAAGATTTCGAACTGATATTTGATACTATCCGGGAGCACTACGGATTGAATCATTGCCAGGAAATCACTCTGGAAGCTAATCCGGATGATTTATCGCAGGAATATCTGGAAATGCTTTCCTCACTTCCTTTCAACCGTCTCAGCATGGGAATACAGACTTTTGATGACGCTACGCTCAAACTATTGAGACGACGCCATAATGCCCGTACAGCCATCGAAGCAATTGACAGATGCCGGAAAGCCGGTTTCCAGAACATCAGTATCGACCTAATTTACGGATTGCCCGGAGAAACAAAAGAACGATGGGAAAACGATCTCCGCCAGGCTATCAGTCTAAATGTAGAACATATCTCCGCCTATCACTTGATTTATGAGGAAGATACACCTATATATAATATGTTAAAACAACATCAGATATCCGAGGTAGATGAAGACTCCAGTTTAGAATTTTTCACATTACTGATAGAGCATTTGCAGAAAGCAGGATTTGAACACTATGAGATTTCCAATTTCTGCCGCCCCGGAAAATATTCCCGCCACAACACTTCCTATTGGAAAGGAATACCTTATCTGGGATGCGGGCCATCAGCACATTCTTTTGACGGAGCGACACGGGAATGGAATGTGTCTTCAATCGACACCTATATAAAAGGTATAGAAGAAGGCTGCCGTGCTTTCGAGACAGAGCATCTGGACCCAACCACCCGCTACAACGAATTTATTATCACTACCATACGCACAGTATGGGGAGCACCTATAGAGAAACTGAAACAGATGTTCGGCAATGAAATGTGGGAGTATTGTCAACAAATGGCTGCACCTTATCTGAAAAATGGTAAACTGGAGGAATACAACGGAGCTCTGCGCTTGACGCGTGAAGGTATTTTCATTTCCGACAGTATAATGAGTGATTTACTTTGGGTAGACTAACCAAACAAAAAGCCGATGACCGAATCAGAAGTAAGAAAGTTATTGCGGCAAATGAAAGAACTGGATTCGCAAACTGCTTTCCGAGACTTTTACAACATGACTTACGACCGTCTCTTTCGTATTGCCTATTACTATGTGAAACAGGAAGAATGGTCGCAGGAAATCGTTCTCGACGTATTCCTGAAACTATGGAAGCAACGCAGCAATTTGCTTGATGTGAGAAACATTGAAGATTATTGTTTTATTCTCGTCAAAAATGCTTCGCTCAATTATCTGGAAAAAGAATCAAGACATACGCTCATTCATCCCGATTCTCTGCCGGAGCCTCAAGAACAGAGTTATTCGCCGGAAGAATCGCTCATCAGTGAAGAGCTGTTTGCTCTTTACGTAAAAGCACTCGACCGGCTTCCGGAACGTTGCAGGGAAGTATTCATCCGCATCCGTGAAGAAAAACAGAGTTACGCACAAGTAGCAGAAGAATTAGGCATCAGCATGAATACAGTGGACGCACAACTTCAAAAAGCAATCACACGTTTAAAAGAGATGATTAGCCGGGCTGAAATAGATTAACATTCTTTTAGACAAAGAGCGTAGGGAGTTTCTGTCACCCTCCGGTCTTTATCAACAAATAAGTCAATCAATCACTAAAAAAGACAGAAAATGAAAAAGCTAAATGACGCAAACATGAGAATCTTTGTCCTTCTATCAGTTTGTCTGTGCCTGTTTTCATGCAACAATGACAACGACAATTTACCGAAGGATTATGCAGGATTCGAACACTCGAAGGAAACAGTAGAATGTGAAAGCAACAAATCCGAATGTGAGTTGAAAATTAAAATTGTTGCAACAGAAAAAACAAAAGAAGACCGGACGGTAGTACTTGCCACACCTCCTCCGGTAGTAGGACAAGCCGCAGTCGTACAGCTGACAGAAAAAAAAGTAATCATCAAAGCGGGTAAGAAGTCAGCAACAACTGTCATAAAAATCTATCCTAAACAGATGATATTGAAGAAGCAGAATGTCACTTTATCCTGTACTCCCCAGTGGAAAGAAGGTGGAGTCAGCAAGTTGACCATTCTGTTGAAACGAAAATAACAGATCAAGAACAATACAGAAAAAAGATGAAATACACCGATACGGAATTAGAAGAAATACTGAACAAGCTCGTCGCTTCCACACGTTCACCGCGAGGACGGTTTTCAGCAACAGCCAGCTACCCGGAACTAGAGAAAAGACTGAAGTCACATACCCGGTGTCTGACACTGATACATACTTTCTCGGCAGCGGCGGCAGTAGCTCTACTTTGTCTATCGGTATGGACAGCCTATTTATATATGCAACCAGTCACGATACAAACGGTTTCCACCTTGGCAGAGACACGCACAGTCTGTCTTCCTGATGGCAGCACCGTCACTCTCAATCATTATTCTTCGCTTTCTTATCCTGAAAAGTTCAAATCGGACAAGCGGGAAGTGGAGCTAAATGGAGAGGCTTATTTTGAAGTAAGCAAGGACAAGAAACATGCGTTTATCGTGCAGACTGAAACGATTGACGTTCAGGTGTTTGGAACTCACTTCAACGTAGATGCCTATCATAACAATCCGGATGTAAAGACAACGTTATTGACAGGTTCGGTAGCAGTCAGCAATAAAAGCAAATCAGTTCGTGTGATTTTGGAGCCAAACGAGATTGCTATATATAATAAGGTGGAAGAAAAACTCACCCGCAAAGTTCTAGCAAATGCAAAAGATGAAATTTCCTGGCGACAGGGAGAGTTTATATTCGATGATCTGCCTTTGCAGGAGATTGCCCGCGAACTATCCAACTCATTCGGAGCAACGATCCACATAGCCGACACGGCTTTGCAAAATTATCGGATCACAGCACGCTTCCGCAATGGAGAAGATCTGGCAACTATTTTATCTGTATTACATAATGCCGGTTATTTCGACTACTCACAAAACAATAAACAGATTATTATCACTGCTAAACCAGACTAAAAATGAAAACTATTCACCAAGGCCACCTGCCTGTCAGAACCCTTGTTCTGATAGGTATGGTGTTCTTTATCACCGCCCACGTACACGCACAAAACGCAAACGCCCGGCTTACATTGACACTACGAAACGCGACATTGAAGGAATTCACCAAAATAATTGAAAATTCAACCGGTTATTCCTTTATATACAGCGAAGAAATCAGTATCAAACATAAGATCAACCTGAAAGTTAAAGAAAAACCTCTGCACGAAATACTTGATATAGTATTCAAGGATGAAACGATCAGTTACCAGTTTTCCAATCGCTATATCCTGCTGCAAAAAAAGAAAAAAACTAAAAACGTAAGCCGCAAGTTTACTATCAGCGGATACGTCACTGACGGAACGTCTTCCGAGACGTTGATTGGAACAAATATCTTTGAGAGTCATCAAAATCAGGGAACGACTACCAATCCTTACGGTTTTTACAGCATCACCCTGCCCGAAGGAGAAACCGAACTGCGTTTCTCCTATCTGGGCTATGCCACAGAAGCGCATCATTTTACGCTCTCACAAGATACATTACTAAATATCCGCCTGCAGGGTAACACGCAATTGCAGGAAGTAGTCATCGTTTCCGACAAAACCGAGACAGGAACTATAGCCACCCAGATGGGATCTATCGAGATTCCAATGACGCAAATAAAAAATACTCCGAGCATACTGGGAGAGGCAGATGTAATGAAAGCCATCCAACTGATGCCCGGCGTACAGGCAGGAGTAGATGGATCTGCCGGACTGTATATACGTGGTGGAAGCCCGGATCAAAATCTAATCTTACTTGACGGGATTCCTGTATATAACGTAGACCATATGTTCGGATTCTTTTCGGTTTTTACTCCGGAAGCCGTCAAAAAAGTAACACTATTCAAAGGTTCTTTTCCGGCACGTTTCGGCGGACGGCTTTCTTCTGTCATCGATGTCCGTACCAATGACGGAGATATGCAGAAATACCATGGCACACTTAGTATCGGACTACTAACTAGCAAAATCAACCTGGAGGGTCCGATTGTGAAAGGAAAAACGTCTTTCAATATTTCCGCCAGACGTTCGTATGTCGACCTCATCGCTAAACCATTCATGCCGGATGACGAGGAATACAGTTATTATTTTTATGACATCAATGCCAAAATCAATCATAAATTCTCCGACCGGAGCCGTATCTATCTATCTGCCTACAATGGAAAGGATCATTTTGCTGCCAATTATGATGGAAATACAGATTTCAAAGACGGAAGCAAAATGAATTGGGGAAACACGATTCTTTCTGCCAGATGGAACTATGTATTCAACAACCGTTTATTCTGCAATACGACAATCTCCTACAGCAACTATTTATTCGACATCAACTCATATACCAACAATCAATATCTCGGCAGTAGCGGTACATCATTTACCAACCGGTATTCAGCCGATTACCGTTCGGGAATCAATGATTGGAATTACCAGATCGACTTCGATTATAATCCATCTCCCAAACACCACCTCAAATTTGGAACAGGATATATCTATCATCGTTTCCGCCCGGAAGTTATGACCTCTAAAATCTCCAATAAGACAGGAGATAAAATAGACCTGGACACAACCTACCACAGCATAGCCAACAACCGGATTTACGGACATGAGTTATCCGCTTACCTGGAAGACAACATCAAGATGAATGATCGTCTGCGCCTGAATATCGGACTGCATTTCTCATTGTTTCATGTGCAAAAACAAAGTTACTTTTCTTTGCAACCACGTGTTTCCGCACGCTATCAGTTGGGAAAAGATGTAACCCTGAAAACATCTTATACCCAAATGAGCCAATATGTGCATTTACTATCCTCCATGCCTATTGCCATGCCTACGGATTTATGGGTTCCGGTCACTAAAAAGATCAAGCCGATGCGCTCCCACCAATATTCATTGGGCGGATACTATACGGGAATCAAAGGATGGGAATTCTCGGTAGAAGGGTATTATAAGGATATGTATAATGTGCTGGAATATAAGGAAGGCGTCAGTTTCTTCGGTTCTTCCTCCGGTTGGGAAAACAAAGTGGAAATGGGCAAAGGACGTTCGGCCGGCATTGAGTTCATGGCACAGAAAACACTTGGAAGAACAACGGGATGGTTGTCATACACTTTATCCAAAAGTGATCGTCAGTTTGCCAAAGGTGGTATCAACAACGGTGAACGGTTCCCATATAAATATGACCGAAGACACAATATCAACCTGACAATCAACCATAAGTTCAGCGACCGTATCGACATCGGTGCTTCCTGGGTGTTCTATACAGGTGGAACAAGTACAATCCCTGAAGAGAAAACCGCTGTCATCCGTCCTAGTGACGGCACAAACAACGGATTTGGAGGAGGATATGGATATGGAGATTATTTTGATTCAAGCATAAATTCACCCACCATCGGAGAAGCTTCGTATGTGGAGCATCGTAATAATTACCGGTTACCAGCCAGTCACCGGTTGAATGTGGGAGTCAATTTCAACAAAAAGACCAAACATGGTATGCGTACCTGGAATATCAGTCTGTATAATGCATATAATGCGATGAATCCCACCTTTGTATATCGCAGTACCAGCAAAAACGATCCCTACAAACCGATTATCAAGAAGTATACTATACTTCCATTAATTCCATCATTCACTTACACTTATAAATTCTAAACCCATTATGAGAACTCGTATATGTTATCCATTTATCCTGTTAATAGCATTGCTGACAACAGTATCTTGCGAAAACGAACTCCCGTTTAGTGTAAAGGACAATCCCCCCAAACTAGTGATGAACGCACTAATCAACGCAGACAGTCTGACCAACGTTCTCTATCTCAATTTCACGGGAAGAGGATACGCCACTCATGTAGAAAATGCCACGGTGGAAGTACGTGTTAACGGACAGTTATCAGAAAGTTTACGTCCGCTCCCACCCCAAACGGAAGGAGATATGCAATGCCGTTTCCATATTTCCAGCAAATTTACTCCCGGAGATGTAGTTCGTATCGACGCCCTCACAGACGACGGACAATATCACGCATGGGCTGAAGTGACCGTACCACAGCGTCCACATGAAATAGCTGATATCGATACGGTCACCATTCCAATGACTAAGTATTATTATACGCAGAATTTTCTCCGATACAAAATCAATATCAAAGATCGATCCAACGAAGATAATTACTACCGGCTTATCATGGATAAGCAAATGACAGTGAAAGACTATAATGAAGAAACAGGGGAATTTGTCAGCCGGACAATACATCGCTATCATTTTATATCCCGCGAGGATATTGTGCTGACAGACGGACAGCCTACCAACAGCGATGACGAAGACAACGGCATGTTCGACACCGTAAAGAATATATATGGTGTATTCGACGACTCACGATTCAAAAACACATCTTACACAATGACGGTTTACAACCAGACAGATATTGACGGATTTCCTGAATACGGCACCAATGTAAAGATGGATATTATTGTACGTCTTTTAAGCATCACGGAAACAGAATACTACTATCTGAAAGCACTTAACCTGGTAGATTCCGACGCTTACGATGAAACAATAAATGAACCAATCAAATACCCCAGCAATGTACATGGAGGAATTGGGATGATTGGAATCAGTACGGAGACAAGTAAGATCATTCATATTGAAAAGCCACAACGATGAAAACAAATCATATATTATGGATAGCAGACTACGAGAAACCGTAGTTTTGAAGATTCACCGTCTGTCAATGCCGCTTGCGTGGATGATATGGTCGAATGTTTGTCAATGGGCACGAAAGAAATCGTGGAAGAGATTAGCCAAGATTTACATTTAATACTATCTTTGCAGCCAAAAAGCAGGCACTAACTATGTTTATCATTATTGGAATTATGCTGACAGGCATGCTTCTTGGCTACTTGTTACGCAGTAAAAGACTATCATGGATACACAAGATAATCACTCTCCTTATATGGATTCTTCTCTTTCTTCTCGGAATAGATGTAGGGGGTAATGAATCTATCATCAAAGGATTACACACTCTTGGGCTGGAAGCAGTTATCATCACGGTAGCTGCTGTCATAGGAAGTACTCTATGCGCATGGGGCTTGTGGTACCTATTATATAGTAAAGGAAAGGAGACAAATGCATGAAAGGTAGTTTGATTATTGTCTCTTTCTTCATTATCGGCACTCTCTGTGGAGTTTACCATCTCATCCCATACGATTTCACCAACAGTAAACTTAGTTACTATGCCCTCTGCGGACTCATGTTCTGCGTAGGTATCAGCATCGGTAACGATCCGAACACCCTGAAGAGTTTTCGGTCCCTAAATCCCCGGCTTGTATTCCTTCCTATCATGACGATACTCGGCACATTAGCAGGCTGCGCCATAGCGGGAGCTTTTATGAGCCAACGAAGTCCATTAGACTGCATGGCAGTTGGAGCTGGATTTGGTTATTACTCGCTCTCCAGCATATTTATCACCGAATACAAAGGTCCCGAATTGGGAACTATCGCATTACTTTCCAATATCATGCGTGAAATTATCGCTTTGCTATGCGCACCATTGCTAGTGAAATATTTCGGAAAGTTAGCCCCTATCTCCGTTGGTGGAGCTACAACGATGGATACAACTCTTCCTATCATTACCCGATATTCGGGAAAGGAATTTGTTATCATTTCCATCTTCCATGGCTTTGTTGTCGATTTCAGTGTTCCGTTCCTTGTCACATTCCTTTGTTCAATATCATTTTAATAGCAACAAATCCTGAAACAGAGAAATATTCTACTACCGTTTCCGTACACGTATTACAAAAATGTTTCATAAAAAGGCATTTTTATATCAAAAAGCAGATCACCTCTTGACTTACATCAAGAAATCAGCCTAAAAAGAATCTTTTCCTTTTCTTTATTTTTATGCTATAAAACATATTCTTATATTTGCATAGGTAAAAAGAAAAAACTAAGCGCTTAGACAGTATTTTCAATAGGTATTAGATTTGTTTTTAGGTATAGTTTTTAGGTATAACAATTAAAAAAGTAGGTATTATGAAACGTTTAGGATTAACATTAGTGGCAGCGCTCTGCCTTGCTGCTACAACATTTGCAGCCGGAAATCAGCCTACAACTGCAAAATGGGAAGGTAACATCAATGTAAGCAAACTAGGCAAATATTTAAAACTAAACTCCGATCAGAGTGAAGAAGTAGCCAATATTTGCGATTACTTCTCCGAACAGATGTCAAGAGCTACAACAGCGAAGAAAGATAAAGAAGCCAAATTGCGCAATGCTGTTTATGGTAACTTGAAACTGATGAGAAAGACTCTTAGTGCTGAACAGTATGCCAAGTATGCAGCTTTGATGAACATCACTTTACAGAATAAAGGTATTGAACTGAATAAGTAAAATGATTAATATGTAAGAGAGAGAGGGTGGAAGCCGGTTGGCTTCCACTTTTTTTATACCATTATTTAATAGTTACCATCGTAGCCCCAAACCCATATTCCTGGAAAGAAGCATCCTGATAACGGCAATTACTATATTTCCGTTTCAATTCATCAATGACAGCCTTTCGAAGTACCCCATCTCCCTTGCCGTGAATAAAGACTATTTTCTGTTCACGCTTATTCTTATAGTTTTCCATCACTTCGCGAAACTTATCCAATTGATAATTCAGAATTTCAGCATTGCCCATCCCTTGGGTATCATCCAGCAAAGAATCGATATGAAGATCTATTTCAACAATTCCGCTCTTTCCGCCATGAGTAATATGGTTTGGTTTCACAATAGGTTGTGACTTCGGTTTATCTACAGACTTCTTTTGCAACAAAGCCTCTTGAATCTCCTCCGCTGAAACATATACTTGTTTGGCAGGCATATCATCTTTCACTATGTCATAAATCAAAGCCGGTTCTTCAAAGAAATCAGAGTCGCTAAATGTATGAAGTTTATAGAACTTCACGGTATCAATCCGTATCTCCACACTAACAGCCGGTTTGATAGCCGCAGGCTTACCGTCCTTGAAAGCGATCAACTGAACAGCCACCCGCTCCATATCATTCAGTACATCTTTCGTGAACTCTTCCAACAACAATTTTGTATTGGGCTCCACCAAACCGTGTGAACGGTTCTTCCATGCTTTTCCTTCTGCACTCAAATAAGTGTAATACAAATAATAATTGCTATCATTTACCAGATAAGTTTCAAAAGGAGTAGTCATCATCGCTTTTGCGTCTTCGGGCACATAAGCTAGAAATACATTCAAAGTATCTCCTCCACGCACCTCCGGCTGACGTTGAATGACAGGCATTTCCGGTTTTACCGGTTTAACAGGTTCTTCCGGTTTCGGAGCAGACGAACCGGGTTTACGCCTCATATTATAGTCATCTGTTTCAATCACTACACACTCACGTATCGGCATTGGAATATCAAATCCATCCGCATCTTCTACCAACACAAAATCCTTTCCCTGGAATCCAGTTACGATTCCACCGCCTACCTCACTAAGAAAGCGTACTTTATCTCCTATTTTCATTATTGTATATCCAATTAAAATTCAAACTCAAAAAAACGAGTAACAAAGATAGAGATTTCTATGAAATTAAATGGAGATTCAGTTCTAAAAACAAACCGTCTGCCTTTATTCCTCTTTTTATTGTAACTTTGCATACGAAAGACCAAACATATAATCTAAAATTCACCATTAACGACGAAACCGATGAAAGAACTTATTAAAGTCATTGCTTTTGATGCAGACGATACCTTGTGGAGCAATGAACCTTTTTTCCAGGAAATAGAGAAACAATATACAGACCTGTTAATGCCTTATGGCACTTCTGAAGATATTTCAGCCGCTTTATTTCAAACAGAAATGAATAATCTGAAATATCTCGGCTATGGAGCCAAAGCTTTCACCATTTCTATGGTAGAGACAGCTTTGCATATGAGTGGACAAAAGATTTCAGGTAGAGACATTCAACATATTATTGAATTAGGCAAATCATTACTGAAAATGCCTATTGAACTATTGCCGGGAGTAAAAGAAACGCTTAAAGTATTGAAAGAGAAAGGTAAATACAAATTAGTAGTTGCCACAAAAGGAGATTTGCTCGATCAGGAGAATAAGCTGGAGCGTTCCGGATTAGCCTCTTATTTCGATCACATTGAAGTGATGTCCGATAAAACAGAGAAAGAATATCAACGAATGTTGAATATCTTACAGATTGCTCCTTCCGAATTTGTCATGATTGGAAATTCTCTGAAATCAGATATTCAACCTGTTCTATCGCTGGGAGGATATGGCATACATATTCCTTTTGAAGTGATGTGGAAACATGAAGTAGTAGACACATTCACACATGACCATCTGAAACAGGTGAAAAGATTTGATGAATTACTGCTTTTGTTTTAAATAAGTTCCGTTCTTTCTTCAGATAAGTTTCAAATCTGAAGAAAGAAATCAGTAAACAATGCCATCTTATTGGAATACAATTACAACAGTTTCATCAATTCTGCAGCCCGACACGCTTCTATCGAATTACCGACAGAGAGTTTTTCCAAAATATTCTGCCGGTGTCGATTGACTGTATTCACACTAATATAAAGGATAGCTGCAATTTCTTTACTAGATAGTCCTTTACGTATACAACGAAGTATTTCCTTTTCGCGTTCGGATAGGATATTGCGATGTTCTTCCAGAAGAAAGAGCGTTTCGACCTCTCCACGTTCCATATGGGTAATAGTAGGATATATCCCCTGTTCTGTTCGTTGATCTGCAGACAAAGTATAAAGACAAAAAATCAGCCATACACTTCCGGAAGGAGTATTTTCCATTATCTGCACTAAGTTATCAATATACTGATAGACTCCTTTCTCATTCATCATACGTATTCTGCATCTTCCCCGATACTTCAACCGTTCTTCGGAAGAGATCGAAAAGGTCTTCTGAAAAAACTTATACTCCAATAACCGCTTTTCTACCAAATCCTCAGGATGAATACGCCGATAAATACAATCTTCATCCATAGAATCAATCACACTCAAAGCTGCTTCTTCGGGAGTTAAACCTAGAAAATGCGCCCAAGGATGAACAGCAATATAACTTTTTCTATTCGAAAGATCTGAAATAACAGCGCATCCACCATTAATCTCCGTCAATGAATGAATAAAGCGCTGATGTTGCTCTACAACTCCATTATCCAATATTTCATCGGTTATCAGTTGTGTCGCATAAACTTCATCTATTTCCTTTTGTAATACATCCATCTTATAAAATGGTTATTATTCAGTATTGTTACACACGGAGGTATGACCTATCTTTGCGCCACAAAGATAAAGATAATCAAATAAGAAATGATCATGAAACATTTAAAAATCAAAATCATGTCAATAGCCTTTATGGCAGTAGCTACTTCTTCTATGGCACAAAGTCTGAATAAGATGAATTGGCTGAATGAGCCTCAACAGTGGGAAATAAAAGATGGCAAAACTTTAGTGATGGATGTTCCTGCAAAAACAGACTTTTGGCGTATTTCCCATTATGGATTCACAGTGGACGACGGACCTTTCTATTATGCGACTTATGGTGGAGAATTTGAAGCCAAAGTAAAAATTACCGGCAACTATGTGACCACCTTTGACCAAATGGGATTAATGCTGCGCATCGACCATGAGAACTGGATAAAAGCAGGTGTGGAATACGTTGATGGCAAACAGAATGTAAGTGCGGTAGTTACGCACCGTACTAGCGACTGGAGTGTAGTACAATTGCCGGATGCTCCCCGCTCTATATGGATAAAAGCAGTCCGTCGCCTGGATGCAGTAGAAATATTTTTTTCACGTGACGACAAAGAATATATCATGATACGTACTTGCTGGTTGCAGGATAATTGTCCTGTTATGGTAGGATTGATGGGAGCTTGTCCGGACGGCAAAGGTTTCACTGCTACATTCGAAGAGTTTAAAGTGACTCCATTAGCCGATCAAAGAAGACTGGAATGGGCCAAGAAACAAATGAATAAATAAAAACATATTATACTTTATGTGCTCTATTTCCTTATATAAGAAAACAGGGCACATACAAAAATTTCCTATATATTCGGATTTATACAACAATAAAGGATACACTTTCCATATTATCTCCAAAACCGTATATACTTATCTTTCTCACGGTCTAACGCAACTTCATCGACACAATCATCCAACCGGAACCATGAATGTTCTATAAATGAGTCTCTCTTTTTAACTGATTTATCCCAGTTTCCTATCACTTGCCCCTCATGAAGAACAATCGGATAAAACAGCCCATTATTGGTAAATGCTTTCGAGTAATGCTCTTTGGGCAAAACGTCTGTCCGGTCTTTATAACCAAGCAAATATTCATCATAAGAAGGAAGAAGATGCAAACTGCCGGTAACTTTTCCACGAGTCCGGCAATCCTCATGAATATACCATGTTTGTCCATTCCATTCTTCTGCCGTTAATTCCGAATCAATCAAATAAACAGCTTGACGTGCATCTGTAATAGGCAATCCCGACCACCAGACAAAATCTTGCAAAACAGCAGGAGCATGACTACGAAAATAGCTTCTAGCCAAACGAACCAAAGATTCATCTTTGGTCAATTCCGGCATCGGTGGAACACGCTCTTCCAAAAGTGCATACGTACATTTACTTCCTTTATCTTCTCCACTACATACAATCCCCACCTGCTCCGCACGAGCCATAAAGCGGGTCATACGGTGATTATCCGCTACAATCCCCGAACGATTAAAATGCTCGGCAATCTCCTGCCTTGTCAGACTTTTCTTCCCACAAAGAATTTTTTCCAACAGATTATTACTTTTCGTATAGAGTTCTTCAGAAATTTCCAAGTCATAACCTTTCGCATAAGACTCATTAGCAGATATTATACGCCCGGCGGAAAGTTTCAACATCCATCGGATATCTTCTGCCGCTACGAGATGCCATGTCGGACGCATCACATGAGTTCGCAGGATTTCACCATCGCGAAGCGCTTTTTCCACAATCTGAATCGTTGCCGACTTCAAACGCATCCCCACTGCCCATTTCACCATGGAATAATTCTGTGCCTGCATAGCCCCCATCCAGGACACAAGTTCCTTTGGTTGAGAGAAAAGAGGACTTAATAACTGTTGATTAAGTAAACGTATATTCGGTATTTTCATTTTAATTTATTGCTATTTTTATCAATGCAAAACAATAAGGCATACAAGGATTTTATTTTCATGAGCTTATTATTAGTACATTGCAAATATAAAATTTCTTTCCATACAAATCATTGTTAATGATAAAAAGAATAAATAAGAAGATACAGATATTGCCTCAACTCCCTATCCAAGAGTCCAAACCAGTTGGAAGTCTCCAAATAAATCTCTACTTTTGTACTCCATAACAAAGAATATACCAAGAAATGATACTCTATAAACTCATCCCTCCTTCAGTAGTAACAGCAATGATCCAGTTGCCGGCTTCCAAAAGTATCAGTAATCGTGCATTAATTATCAATGCGCTGGGTAAAGGTATTTATCCTCCAGAAAACCTGTCCGATTGTGACGATACAGAGGTGATGATAAAAGCTCTCACTGAAGGAAAAGAGACGATTGACATTATGGCTGCGGGCACTGCTATGCGTTTCCTTACCGCCTATTTAAGTGTGACTCCGGGAGAACGGACGATCACAGGAACAGCACGTATGCAGCAACGTCCGATACAGATATTAGTCAATGCGCTTCGTGAGTTAGGAGCTGAAATAGAGTATACCCACAATGAAGGATATCCTCCCCTCTGCATCAAAGGTGCAGAGTTGAAAGGAAATGAAATAACCTTGAAAGGAAATGTCAGTTCCCAATATATATCTGCTCTGCTGATGATAGGTCCGGCACTCAAAGACGGATTGACTTTACATTTAAGCGGAGAGATTATTTCCCGCCCTTATATCAATCTTACATTGCAATTGATGCAAGACTTTGGAGCCAAAGCCGCATGGACTTCTCCCAGTAGCATTTCCGTTGCCCCACAGCCCTATCAGAGTATTCCTTTCAAAATAGAAAGTGATTGGAGCGCAGCTTCCTATTGGTATCAGATTGCCGCCTTATCTCCCAAAGCAGAAATTGAATTATTGGGATTGTTCCGTAACAGTTATCAGGGTGATAGCCGGGGAGCGGAAGTTTTCTCACGGTTGGGTATAACCACCGAATTTACTCCACAAGGCGTGAAACTAAAAAAAACAGGAAAAGTACCGGAAAGACTGGAAGAAGACTTTGTTGACATTCCGGATTTAGCACAGACATTTGTCGTAACTTGCGCCTTGCTGAATATTCCTTTCCGCTTCACCGGATTACAAAGCCTGAAAATAAAAGAAACCGACCGCATTGCCGCCCTGCGAATTGAGCTTAAAAAATTGGGATATGTGATCGAGGAAGAAAATGACAGTATATTAATGTGGAACGGCGAACGATGTGAACCGGAAGAAACTCCGGTGATTGAAACCTACGAGGATCATCGGATGGCAATGGCATTTGCACCGGCAATTATCCGCCATCCCAATTTACTCATTGCCGACCCACAAGTCGTTACCAAATCATATCCCGGATACTGGGAAGATTTGAAACAGGCCGGATTTCAGGTTATAAACGAAGGCTAATTTCCATACGCTGTGGAAGATTTCAACAAATATACTTCCCACATCAACTACTCCCCTATTGTCGATTTTGTATTGCAACAGGGGAAGCAGACCTATTATAAGAAAGGAGACTACTTTTCCCGCCAGGGAGAAGTATGCAAAACAATGGGGTTCGTCAGTTCCGGTTCTTTCCGATACTGTTGCACCAACAGTGTAGGCGAGAGCAGTATTGTAGGCTATACTTTCGACCATTCTTTTGTTGGCAACTATCCGGCTTTTCAGTTACAGGATAAATCAAATGTAGATATACAAGCCTTATGTGACTGTTCGGTATACGTAATCAATTATCAGCAAATGGCAGACTTCTACGATACCAACGACGCTCACCAAAAGTTAGGACGCCGCATCGCAGAAACGTTATTGTGGGAAGTCTACGACCGGATGATTTCAATGTACAGCCTGACACCGGAAGAACGCTATCTTGAAATTATCAATCGTTGTCCCGACTTACTGAAACTGATAACTTTAAAAGAACTGGCTTCCTATCTTCTGATTCGTCCCGAAACATTAAGCCGTATCCGAAGAAAAGTCGTACAAAAGTAAATTCTTGATTTCAATCAAGAGTTTATTTATTCTCTACCCTTACTTTTGCGGGCAAACAAAGTATATTGTATTTCATGAAAAAAATTATAATTATAGGTGCAACCTCCGGCATCGGTCGTGGATTGGCGGAAGTCTATTCTCAAGAAGATTATCTTATCGGCATTACCGGTCGCAGGGAAAATCTATTAGAAGAGGTATGCGCCCGGAACAAAGACAAACTATTCTACCAAGTGTGCGACATCACTGATACACAAGCTACTATTTCATCCCTTGAAACTCTCACTCAAAAGATGGGTGGAATGGATATATTGATTATCTGCGCCGGGACCGGAGAACTAAATCCCGAACTATCCTACCAATTGGAAGAACCTACCTTACTAACGAACGTGATAGGATTCACCAACATCGCAGACTGGGGGTTCCGATATTTCGAACAGCAAAAAAGCGGGCATCTGGTTACCATTTCCTCCGTTGGAGGTACGCGCGGCAGTGGCATCGCTCCTGCCTACAACGCGTCGAAAGCCTATCAAATCAACTATATGGAAGGACTACGACAGAAAGCAACTAAATCTCCTTATTCTATTTACACTACCGATATTCGTCCCGGGTTTGTAGACACCGCCATGGCAAAAGGAGAAGGATTGTTCTGGGTTACTCCCGTTGAGAAAGCTGTGAAACAAATTAAAAAAGCTATCTCTAAAAAGAAAAAAGTAGCTTTCATTTCCAAAAGATGGAGATATGTAACTATCCTGTTTCGTCTGTTGCCATCTGCTATTTATTGCCGGATGTAAAGTTCTACCTGTTCGCCACCTCATATTATAGTAAGAAAAGAGACTTTCGTGAATTCTACAACCTGGCAAGAGAGATTATCTGCACAAATTCACTACCTTTGCAAAGGTACTCTATCAACAGACCCATAAAGAATTACAATTACTACACTAACCGATTGACAATATCGAACTTGAAACAAAGGTATATATGAATACTGATTTCGTAAACTTAACAACAGAAAATCTTTCTAATGAGCATTTATGCTGCCTTATCCGCAGCAAAAAGTCTCATCCTGGTATTGAAGCAAAGCGACAATGGCTTTCCGACCGGCTGAATGAAGGACATGTCTTTAGAAAGTTAAATGCAAAAGCTACAGTCTTCATTGAATATGCCCCTCTTGAAACAGCTTGGGTTCCCATCATCGGTAACAACTATTATTATCTGTATTGTTTATGGGTCTTAGGCAGCCCCCGAGGAAACGGATATGGGAAAGCATTAATAGAGTACTGTATAGCCGATGCCAAAGAAAAAGGCAGATCCGGTATTTGTATGCTCGGGGCAAAAAAACAGAAGAGCTGGCTTTCTGATCAATCATTTGCAAAGAAATTTGGTTTTGAAGTTGTTGACACTACCGATAACGGATATGAATTGCTTGCTCTTTCTTTTGACGGAACAACACCGAAATTTGCGCCAAATGCCAAGAATCTGAAAATAGAAAGTGAGGAACTGACGATTTATTACGATATGCAATGCCCCTATATCTATAAATACATTGAAATGATCAAACAATATTGTGAAACAAATGATGTCCCTGTTTCTTTTATTCAAGTAGATACGCTACAGAAAGCAAAAGAGTTACCTTGTGTTTTTAATAATTTTGCTGTATTTTATAAAGGAAGTTTTGAGACTGTGAATTTGCCAACTATCGACTATTTAAAAAGAATACTCAAAAAATAAGAAATACAATCCTGACTTTTCCCGTTAATTATCAGGATTGTATTTTATCTGCTTCATTAGAAAGACTTCTCATTTGCCATCTTCCACATATTGAGAAAAGAGGCTTTAGTGATTTCTACAACCTTATCCCAATTCAGCCGGTCGGCATGATCAGAAGGCTGGTGATAATCAGGGTGCCCGTCCGTATGATACCAGATGATCGGAATGCCTACTTTGGCAAACGAACCGTTATCACTTCCTCCTATCGGATTTTCCCAGGCGCGGTAATCCGGTTCCAATTGCAAACTGTATTTTCTGATATCCTCTTTCAACCAATCCCCAAAGACCGGATGGGCGGCTGTATAGAAATAAACGACCTGTTTGGGCTGTTGAGGTTTGTTGTTACGGCCAATCATGTCAAAGTTCAGATAGCCTTTGATTTGAGACAGGAAAGGACAAGTTTGCACAAAATACTTTGAGCCAAGCAGTCCTTTTTCTTCTCCATCCCAAAAAGCAAAGACTACATTTCTTTCGGGTTGCTGTCCACTGGCTAGAAAGGCTCTTGCAATTTGCAGCACTGCCGATACACCGGAAGCATTATCGTCAGCACCATTGTATATTTGGTCGCCATCGAGTGCTGGATCAATACCTAAATGGTCGAAATGAGCCCCCACAATCACATATTCTTTGGTATTTTTACCGGGAATCATTCCCAATACATTCCTCATGGAAAGCTTCTGATGAACTGCCTGTTTCAGTTTAGCTATGGAATCAGGATGTACTTCCAGACGTCCTTTTTTCTGACGTTCTTTACGGTAAGCATCAAAAGGCTGGAAATAGCTGTCAGCCAAAGGTGATACTCCCATCCATTGCAACAAAGAAACAATATATTCCGAAGTCACACGCGAACCATGAAAACCGGCCTCACGCCCTTGCAATTCATCGCCTGCCAGAAAGTTGATAGTAGCTTCGGCAGAGGAACGGTTAATCGTATTCAGCCCTCTCTCAATAGGAGATTGGGCAAAAGTAATGTTTCCAACCAACAGTAACGCTAATAGTAAATAATCTCTCTTCATTGTACTTCAAATATCTTAAGTCATCTTCATTGATTGGTGAGATTTAATTCACCCGCCAATGTTTATTTTGTAGGTAACATACAAAAGTACGAAAGAAATGGATAGCATACATGATAGAATGCAAATTTATAAGTAACTTTGCACAAATTTGATTTGTAACTGTTATATTGTCATGTGGATACTTATTATAAGTCTGGTGTTGCTGGGTGTCATTGCGCTGATAGCCGGAATTATCCGCAACAAAAGACTGCAAAAGAAAATAGAAAAGGGCGAACTGGACCGTATGCCGGAAGTGAAGGAAGTAGATGTAGAATGCTGCGGACAACACGAAGTATGCGAACGGGATAGCCTGCTGGCAGCTGTCAGCAAAAAGATAGAATATTATGATGATGAAGAACTGGACCAGTTCATTGGCAAGACAGGAGATGCGTATACAGAAGAAGAGACAGAAATGTTTCGGGATGTATTGTATACGACACTGGATGTAGAAGTGGCCGGATGGGTACGTAGCCTTCAGCTCCGTGGCATTGAATTGCCGGATGATCTCAAAGACGAAGTTTTTCTGATTATCGGAGAAAGAAGAAACGTAGAAGTAAAAAAGGCAGATGACAGGTGATGGATTTACTACAATATACATTCTTTCAACACGCCCTGCTGGGAAGTCTGCTGGCAAGCATTGCCTGTGGGATTATCGGTACCTATATCGTAACCCGCCGCCTGGTATTTATCAGTGGAGGAATCACTCATGCTTCTTTCGGAGGAATCGGATTAGGATTGTTTGCCGGAATTTCCCCGATACTATCGGCAGCCGTTTTCTCGGTATTATCAGCTTTTGGTGTCGAGTGGCTCAGCAGACGGAAAGATATGCGCGAAGACTCTGCCATTGCAGTATTCTGGACGTTAGGGATGGCACTTGGAATTATGTTCAGCTTCCTGTCGCCGGGATTTGCGCCCGACTTATCAGCTTACCTCTTCGGGAATATCCTGACCATCAATCAAATTGACTTATGGATGCTCGGCATATTGGCACTGATACTGACCGGATTCTTTTATCTGTTTATCCGCCCTATCGTATATATTGCCTTTGACCGTGAGTTTGCACGTTCGCAAAAGATTCCGGTAGAGATATTCGAATATGTGTTGATGATGTTCATTGCGCTGACAATTGTAGCCTGCCTGCGTATGGTAGGTATCGTACTGGCCATTTCTCTTCTCACCATTCCACAGATGACAGCCAACTTGTTCACTTATAGTTTCAAGAAGATTATCTGGTTATCAATCGGCATCGGTTTCTTGGGCTGCCTGGGTGGATTATTTATTTCTTATCACTGGAAAGTCCCTTCGGGAGCTTCCATCATATTCTTCTCTATCCTGATTTACGCCGTTTGTAAAATCGGAAAGAGTTGTTGCAGAAAAAAGTCATAATAATAGATAGTATATGGAAATCAAAATTCAATCACTGGAAAGTATCCATGAAGCAGCCCGTGAATTTATCGCTGCTATGGGCGATAACACTGTATTTGCTTTATACGGAAAGATGGGTGCCGGCAAAACTACATTTGTCAAAGCACTTTGCGAAGAATTGGGTGTAACGGATGTTATCACTTCTCCTACTTTTGCTATTGTCAACGAATACCGTTCGGACGAAACCGGAGAGTTAATCTATCACTTCGATTTTTACCGTATCAAGAAACTAAGCGAAGTGTATGACATGGGTTACGAAGACTATTTCTACAGTGGAGCCCTCTGCTTTATCGAATGGCCGGAACTGGTAGAAGAATTACTTCCGGGAGATGCCGTAAAAGTAACGATTGAAGAACAGGAAGACGGAAATAGAGTAATCAAACTATGACCGGACAATATATCGTACAAGGAATCTTTGCGCTGGCAGGAATCGTCTCCCTGCTGGCGTCATTGCTGAACTGGGACTGGTTCTTTACAACGCGCAACGCACAAACCATTGTCCGGAATGTAGGACGCAACCGGGCAAGGCTCTTCTATGGGATACTGGGAATTATCATCATTGGAATGGCTGTATTCTTCTTTGTGGAAACACGGAAAGCCGTAGGATTGTAGATTCGTCTTACGGAAAAATGAAGAATCAAACACTCTATTGATATTACAGTAATTGTCGTGACTTCATCTCCAGATACTTATTAATCACATCAATCGAAAGATTCTCCGGTGTAGTTAATAAAGAATAGATTCCGTGTTGTTTCAAAGTAGATACAATCAGCCGCTTCTCGTAAGCGAACTTTTCTGCAATCACCTGTCGGTAATACCCTTCCGTATCTTTTGCCGGTTGGGCGATATATTCCTTCAAATCGACATCTTCAAAAAAGACTACGAGCAAACGGTGCTGGCGGTTTAGTTGTTTCAGGTAAGATAATTGACGGTTCATTCCTCCTATACTCGAGAAGTTAGTATATAGTACCAGCAGGCTACGCTTACTGACATGTTTGTTCAAATGAACGCAAAGAGCCGAGAAGTCTGTCTCCCCGAAAGTGGTCTGCTGGCTATAAAGACTTTCCAGCAATGTCTGCATATATCCCGGTTGCTTGGAAGCAGGAACAAAAGTATCAAAGTGCTCATCAAAAGTCACTAATCCGGCTTTATCTTCTTTCCTCATGGCAACATACGAAAGCACCAGCGAAGCATTAATCGCATAATCCAACAAGGTCATTCCACAGAAGGCTTGCTGCATTACTCTACCTTTATCAATCACATTATAAATCTGCTGTGAGCGTTCGTCCTGATACACATTCACCATAAGTTCATGTCGACGGGCACTTGCTTTCCAGTTAATCGTACGATAATCATCACCTTTTACATACTCTTTAATCTGTTCAAACTCCGTATGATGGCCAACCCGGCGAATACGTTTTATTCCCAGTTCAGTCAGATTATCACTTATTGCCAGCAATTCATATTGATGGAGCATCAAATATGACGGGTATACTTTGATATCCAAAGGTTCTGCACAGGTATAACGCCGGGACACCAAGCCAATCTTTCCGGTCACAAAGACTCTGATATGACCAAAAGAATAAACTCCACGACAAGTCGGGCGAAGACGATAGGTCACTGTTTTTCCCTCATTCGCCTCAAGCTTCACATAAAAGTCGATATCACGTTTCTGAAAGATAAAAGGTACCTCATCTATGATCTCTAAAGATACAGGATGCGAATAACTACTCTCTACCCGAATACTTACTTCATTTTCATCGCCATTAGAGAAACGGTCGGCACACTGACGAGAAGCACGGATTCCACGGATACGATAAAGAAAGTATACGTCTGCCAGTACCACCAGAAGCAAGACAAAGAGTGTCCACTGCCCGATAACAAAGAACGGAGCAAAAACATATCCGCTACCCAATAACAGGATAACTATGACAAGGGCAATATAGAAACGACGAGTTAGAAACAAATGATTTATGATTTATGAATTATGGTTTCTTCGGTTTATGATTTCTTCGGACTTATCTTTTCATTTCGGGACTTCCACTTTATCAATCAAGCGTTGTGTCACTTTTACTGGTGAATAGCCTTCCATTTCAGCTTCCGCAGTCAGGATCAGACGGTGCTGGAGTACATAAGGAGCTACAAACTTGATATCTTCCGGTGTCACAAAATCACGTCCCTGCAAAAGAGCATACGCTTTTGACGATTGCAGCATAGCAACAGATGCACGCGGAGAAGCTCCCAAATATACGGCCTTACTGGTGCGGGTCTGCTGCACAATCAATGCGATATATTGAAGCAACGTGCGGTCTACAAATACCTGATTCATAAAAGCACGAAGCGACAACAGTTCTTCTTTGGTAATAGCGGGAACGATGTCTTCCAACTTCACCAATGCGGCATTGGTATGATGACGCTCCAGGATATTCACTTCCTCTTCTAATGAAGGATAATCCATCGTTATCTTCATCAGAAAACGGTCGAGCTGTGCTTCGGGAAGTTTGTATGTTCCTTCCTGCTCTACCGGATTCTGGGTAGCCAAAATCGTATAAAGATCCCCCATCCGGTGAGTCGTTCCATCAATACTGATCTGGCGCTCTTCCATTACCTCAAACAAGGCAGCCTGCGTCTTGGCAGGAGCACGGTTGATTTCATCGACCAATACAATATCCGCAAAAATCGGTCCCTGATGAAAATCAAAACCATTGGTTTTCATATTAAACACAGTCGTACCTAATACGTCACTCGGCATTAAGTCCGGAGTGAACTGGATACGACTGAAGTCTGCATCAATCAGCCGAGCTGTCAAACGGGCCAACAGTGTCTTCGCAACTCCCGGAACACCTTCTATCAATACGTGTCCATTCGCCAAAATTGCCGTCAGTACCAAATCGACTGTCTGCTCCTGCCCTACTATGACGGAAGCAATCCGGTCTTTCAACTCTTGTATCTTCCCGGAAAAGAGAGTTAAATCTACTCGTTGTTCTGTATTCTCTTCCATAAATTTCTTCTTTAGATATGATTGATTATTTCATTCATTTTATCGATATACCCCTTCATCTGCTCCGCGTCAATAACACGTCCTCCGTAAATTACGGGTCTGACTTCGCGGATAAAATCCGCAATCTCTCCGGCATCCATTCCGGTTTTCCGGGCAATCCGGTGGAAAGAGCGTTCATCGTCTGCCACTTCTTCAATATCCACTTGAATCTCTCTCCGCAGTTCTTCGGCTAAATAGGAAAACTTCTTGCGAACTAAATCCGCATGGTCTTTCTTCTGAAAGTAAAGTGTACCTATCAGTTCGGTAAATTCAAGAGATTTATTGACCGGCTCGTGAATAACAGGGATCACCCGTTGCCGCCTCTTCGCTGTGAATATCATGAAGAGTATAATCGTAATCATCGTCAGATACAAAGCCCAACGAAGCGGCTGGTGTGCCAGCAAATAACGGAAAGGTGATTGCTGCACCTGTGCCGTTTCTTTCATATACCCTTCCGTGCGAACGATGGGAAGCTTCCCCATCTGCGACAACAAACGGAAAATATAGGTTGCATTTTTGCCGTCCAACATTCCGTAATTAGTAAAAATCAAAGGAGTGGAAACTAAAATAACTTCTCCTTTCCCCCACCGACGGGACATCGCTACAGGCATATAAACAAGACTATCCATTGCCAACGAGTCCGCCTCGGTTTCATACCGGAACTCATTCGACTCAAGAACTCTTTGTGCCAGCACCCTTTCAGGAAGCGAATCTCCCCAAAAATAAGAGGCACACAACTGGGGATAAAAATAGAAAGTCTGACGGGGGTAAACCGCCGAATCTCCCATCCAATACAAGCTATCTTTTTTCAAAAATGAAGTCGCATATTTCTTCAAAGCCATCGGACTGAAGTAAGAATAGTAAGACCTGAACTTCAAGGTATCTTCCAAATATCTGCCGAACAAGGTACTTACCAACATGATCTTATCTCCGCGTTCCGCCATTTTCAACAGAGCGTTTACATCGACGTCCGACAATCGCAAATTATCAGAGATAACCAATATACCTCTGCGTTGCGTCGTATCTTCCTGCTCCAGTTGATAAAGACTTTTCCTCGAAAAAGTGTACCCCTGTGGCAAAGAAGAAGACAACACGCTATCGAACACTGCACATCCGAAAGGTTGCTCGTCATTATGTCCGAATGTGGGCTTCCACACAAAATTCTTCGGCAAATGATATTCTATCGCAAACATGATGAACAGAAAAGCGACAATAAAGACAATGAACCAGCGACTTCCTTTCATGAGACGCCTCCTTTCTCTATTTCTTCCTGTAAGGTCTGCATTGCCCGGAAGAGTTCTTCCGTCGCCTCAAAGTTGCCATAACGTACCCTCAGGAAATGATTGGTCAGTTGCCTGAAAGCCGGTAGCCGGACTTCATTGATATACTGGGTAGGCGTTTTATAAAGTTGCCAGTCAATACGTTCTGCATCACTAAGTTGTTTCAAAGTTTGCAGATAAAGCAGACGTACTGCTTCCCGGTAATCCTGACGGGAAAGCGCTTCCGCTATCCCTCCCGGAAAATCTACACCGTAAATGGTATCTTCTTCAACTGTATAAGGCAACGCATTTTTATGCGAGGTCATAAACAACTCCGGGCGTTTCCGGTAGACGAACCAAACAATCAGCAACAAAAGAAGAATGGCAATACATACCAGGATAAGCCCTGAATACTCTTCAGCAAAACGACTGCCGAATATTTTGCGCAACAACTCCCCAAACTGTCGGCTGATCCACTCAAAGACATTCATCTCCGGAGTAATCAGTTCACGGTTATAGTTGTATGCCGGATCAGACCGCCAGAGGGCAATCTGCGCCGTGTCACAGACTAGTGTATCAGCCGGGGAAGTGAGATTCATCTAATGGAGGTTTGCTTTAGAGTTTATCAAAATTGTCAATATCACTTTCTACCGTTATGCTGTCCACCACTTCCGATGCATGACCATACTGATAAACCAGACCGACGATACTGAATATAGCCGACAAGTAAGAACCATACAACATCAGGATAGAGAACAAATATTGCGCAAAGTTCAGTCCGACTGATGAAGAAGTCGCACCTCCGTCACTCATCGTAAAGACCATTTTTACAATATAGATCACATACCAGGGTATAGAAACGATTCCTTGTAAGACACTGGCAATAAGTCCCATCACCATTAAAACCAGAAAGACACCACCCCAGGTAGCAAATCCCAACCGGAATGTTTTTGCAAATGCCTCGCTCAACGAGATGTCTTCAAATAAATAGATGGGAGCCATTAATGCCAAAGGAACCATAAACGCGAATAAAAGCGGGATGGTCAAAATGAGTGTGAAAGGTGTTAACACAGCCAACAAGACAACAAGGACCACAGCAAAGATGAATAAGAAGCTGCAGGCAATCCCCATTAAAAATAGTCTTTTAATATTACGGAGCAACAGCGATTTAATATCACCGAACGCAATCCCGTTCAGGCGTTCTTCCCGTTCGTTATACAATCGTACCATCGCATAAACCAAGGAAGTCATCAGCAAAGCTCCCAAACATGAAAAAAAGATAACTCCTGCATAATTCAGCGCGAATGAAGGTCCCAGAGCTGCTAAAGGATTATCACTTATTCCTCCGGATGCCTGCATGGCAGTAAGATCTGTCATGCTTCCCATCAGACCGCTAAAGTTTGCGGCTTGAATTAAGCATACGGGAAGTATCAGATAAGTTGAATACTTAAACAATTGTTTCCAATTCTCTTTTATAAAATCAAAAGAAGCGTTCAACTTCTCACCGAAAGGACGTTTCACGTACATCGCAATCTTAGGTTTCTGTGATTCCATGTTGTTTTTTATTTGGTAAATAAATATAGTAGAATATAATAAATGCCAGAGAAGTGAATATCACGCCAAGCCTCAACAGATCGGGAAGCTCTGTGTGACGGGTAAGAAAACCTTCTATAAAACCTGCCATAATGAATACAGGAACAGTGCCGATCACTATCTTCAAGCCTCGCTTCGCTCCTCTTCTGAAAGATTCCAGTCGGGAGTAGGTGCCGGGAAACAGCCAGCCGTTGCCTAGAGCTAATCCGGCGGCACCGGCCACGATAATTGCCCAAATCTCGAGCGTTCCGTGCAACCAGATGGCAAGACTGGATTCCCACAACAAATCGTGTTGATAAAAGAATGTTTGAAAAGCTCCTACCATGATACCATTGGAGAGAAGCATATACCCTGTTCCAAAACTGGTCAGCAATCCCATTGCAAAGCAGTTGAAAGAGACCATCACGTTATTAAGTGTAATGCCCAAGAACATCGGAACTTCAGAAGAGCCGTTATATACGGCCATCGGCTCACCATTGGCAATATTGTCGAGCGTCATATCCACATAACCGTTTCCCAATATCAACCGGACAAAATCCAGGTCATTCGCTGCTGATAATACGCCGATTAATGCGCTGGCAACAAAAATCAGAAAGGAGGTCAGTAATTCGCGACGTGCATCGTGCATGGTTCGTGGCACTTCCTGTGTCCAGAAGGTGATAATCCGTGTCCACTTCTCGCGTTTATTGCGGTAGATTTCGTTGTGCAACGCTGAAGCCAGATTATTCAGATAAATAGTAATGCGGGAAGTTGGGAAATGTGTTTGGGCAAATGCCAGGTCAGCCGTCAAGTCCGTATATACATCGGCGAGTTGGTCGGGGGACAGACTTGCCGCCCGCTCCACAACTTTCTCTGTCTCCTTCCATTTTTCAATGTTCCGACGAATAAACGTTACTTCTTTCATGCTTTTCAATAGATCTCGGATAAGTTTTGTCCGAAACCGGAAGCAAAAATAAGAGAATTATGATATATTTGCAACGGAATCCTAAAAATGTTTAACCTGAGATGGCAGAATCTACGATAATAACCGGACAATTCGTTCGTATCAGTCAAACGCCCGCCAGTATCGGCGAACGATTGATGGCTTTAATCATCGATTATTTTCTGATCGGGCTTTACATTTTATCCACTGCTACACTCTTGTCTAAATTAAGTTTACCATCAGGATTCAGTTTGTTCTTTTTTCTGTGCGTCGTTTATTTACCGATTCTGGGTTATTCTTTTCTTTGTGAAATGTTCAATCACGGACAGAGCTTCGGCAAAAAACTCATCAATATCCGGGTCGTAAAAGTAGATGGTTCTACTCCAAGCATCGGCTCTTATCTGTTACGATGGCTTCTTTTCCCAATTGATGGTCCCATCACGAGTGGCCTTGGACTTCTGGTCGCTTTATTGAATAAGAACAATCAACGATTAGGGGATCTAGCTGCCGGCACTATGGTAATTAAAGAGAAAAACTATCGTAAGATACATGTCAGCCTTGATGAATTCGATTATCTGACCCAAAATTATCATCCGGTATATCCGCAATCCGCCGATTTATCTCTCGAACAAGTGAATGTAATTACCCGAACTTTGGAATCCGGTGAGAAAGACCGGACAAGACGTGTCATGGCACTTGCTAAGAAAGTACAGGAATTGCTTTCCGTTACTCCTCGTGACGGTAATCAGGAAAAATTTCTTCAGACTGTACTTCGCGATTATCAGTATTATGCATTGGAAGAAATATAACTTGAATACGCTGTTTCAGACTATTCTGGCAAGGGATTATTCTCACTGCAGTGAGAATTAATACTCATAGTAATGAGTATTTTTTCTCATCGCAATGAGAACTTTTTCTCATAGGCATAAGAATGCTTGAGAAAAAGCACCACACAAAAAGGGGTATACTCACAGAGCACACCCCTTATCTTAATTTTATCTACAATGAGACCGAACGTCGTTTAGTCCACTTGTCCCAGAGAGTTTCCGTATTCCATTTCTCCCTGAACCACAAAGAGGACTTCTTCAGGATCGTATTCTCCTATTTCATCCTTTTTGGCTTCCTTTACAATGTAAGCCACAACCTCTTCCAAATCGATGTTAACATAACCGTCTTCATCGGGTTGAGCGTCGAGAATGCCACTTTCAGAGTAATACTCGTCGATTAAATCGAGAAAATAATACAATTCATCGTCCGAGAACTTCTCTTTCAGTTCTTGAGGCAGATAGTTTTTGATGAACTCGATGGTCTTTTCGTCATCGGCATCTGCTAATAAAAAATCGTCTTCCAGTCCCATTTTTTTAAGTATTAAGTGATAAGTATTATCGACTATAAAAGCTTCTTCACCTTTTCTGCGAATACCGGTTTGCCAACTGCACCTACCTGCTTGTCTACTATTTCACCGTTCTTGAAAAACAATACAGTAGGAATATTACGGATACCATATTCAGCAGCCATATCACCATTTTCGTCTACATCGCACTTACCGATGATTACTTGTCCTTCAAACTCCGCAGCCAATTCTTCAATGATAGGAGCCACCATCTTGCATGGGCCACACCAAGGAGCCCAAAAATCTACAACAACCGGTTTTCCTTCTGCAAGAACCTCTTTATAGTTGCTGTCTGTAATTTCTAAAGCCATTTTTTTTAAGTATTAATTATTAAACGTTATTTCGTTAGCTTATTCTCGCCACAAATATAATCAATTTATTCTAATCGGTGATATTCTTTTCCGGTGTTTTATACAGCCCATACAAATGGTAAGAACTAAAGAGATGCAAGCATACAGTGATAGATTCCTATTTCTTCAAATAATTCTTCAGACGACATTTCTCCAGATAACGAATGCCTTCAATGACTGCTTCTGCATTAATCATGGCTCCTTCTTTAGATGTATGTACCATATCCATATAATGAGACTTGGTCTTCTCTTCACCAATCGTTTCGAATTTCTTCGCAGCAATATCATTCAAATCTACAAAATACGCATTTTCTTGTTCGGCCACTTCTCTTGACCATTTGGCATAGGTTTGACTACAACGCCTCATTTTACCATCCTGCCATTGATTGGCAGGCGTATGAGAAAGAATAATCACTTCAACCCCTCTTGCTTTAGCCTGACGAATATACATACGGATATAGTGTCCATAACTGAATACTTCTTCTATACTTCCGTCACGTTCAAGAACGACTTTTTGTGATTTATCGTCTGTCCCTTTCAGTGCTCCCCGAGCTAGTCCGGTATTTAACGGACCACTGTCATTATGACCAAAGTCTATAATCAGATAATCGCCTTTCTGCATAGCCGGCAACAGTCTATCCCACAAACCTTCTGTATAGTAAGTACGGCTGCTACGCCCTTCCATGGCACAATTCTCAACTGTGATACGGGATATATCGAAGAAAGCCTGCAAAAAGCCTCCCCAACCCCATCGGCCATATTCACCGTTACCTGCCCGGTATTTCACCGTAGAATCTCCTATGACAAATACCACCGGAGCTTTTTTATCCAAGCGACTCAACCCAGCTACAAACTGAAGCGGATTCCCCGGTTCTGAATAAGAGAATACAGGCAAGTCACTCCGTTGAATTGTAGGATAAAAGCAAACGGCACCATCGTTCATGCGCGGATGCTCGCGTTTCATCAAATTGACCATTTCCGCTCCTGCCCAAATAACCGGAGCATAACCTTGAGCAGCCAGCGCACTCACCGGACGATGATAATAGAACGCCGGATCAAAACCGATACCGGTCTTTACACAGGTACCTTCTACTTGTCCGTCGGCGTTGATAACAGATGAGACGGCATTCCATCCCAGCAGAGCAACCGGACCATAAACCATCGCATCAACCCACCCCTTATTAATGGCATGAGCAATAGCACAGACATAGAGAGCGGTAGACGAAGTTTCATCATAAGAGTCATTACAGTCGGATAACTGATGCCAGAAACCATTCTTGCCTTGACAAGCCGCTACTCCCTTAATGTGCTGCCGCAACAAGTCCATCAGATGATCTCTGTCCGGATGTTCTTTAGGCAATACATCAAGCACTTCACAAAGTGTCACCATAGCCCATCCATTCGCCCTTCCCCAATAATAGGCAGGATGTTCACTCATGCTTTCGACCCATCCATGACGAAAAAGTCCTTTTTCGGACACAAACATACGACCGGCAAATTGATTGACCTGTCGTACAGCTTCCTGAAAATATTTCTGTTGGTCATACGCTAAATAACGTCCTCTTAATGCCAATGCAGGGATTCCTTTAAACATATCATCCAGCCACAAAGTGTTACGAAAAGGACGATTACTGGAAAATGTGCCGTCAGACAATTTTAAAGATTTATACATAACAACATTAAAACAATTATCTATCAAAGATTGTAGCTTCAAATCCTTATTCATCATTTGAGCTTTTGTCATCGCAGCACACATTGCCCCACAGTCATCCAAAGTGCGCGGAGCAAGGAGTTGGATCATAATACTATCGGTAGTGCCATATTTCTCATACACAGTCTTAAAATGAGGTGTCACTTCTGCTAAAAAATTGAAGCGTTTATATACATAGTCGCTATAATCCACCTCTCCCGTAGCTTCTGCCGCAGCAAGCATAGCTGAATAGACAGCTCCCCATTCAGTGCTTATCAAACTGAAAGCACCTCTTTCAAGTTGAGCATTCTGATCCATTTTGGTATATTCGGTGATGATTTTCCCATTCTGTTTATTAACTACATGGAAGGGAGTATTCTTTTCCAAATAAGTTAACACAGTTTTCATGTTCAGCTTAATTTCATCCACTGTCACCACACCATAGTTTACCAAACGACTCGACTTTACAAGTTCCCGACTACAACCTGCTTTCTCTTTCTTTTGAGCCATTGCCTGATTTTCTAAAACCAGCAACAATAATACTATTATAGTTACTATTAATCGATTCATCATTCTAACCTTGTTTTGTATTTATCCAATAAAAAGTGAGCGTAATTCATCAAGTCCCCTTCAACCTTACGTTCCACTTTTTTATTTGAAGAAACCCAGTGATCCTCAAACTGCTTAATAGCATCATCCAGTGCTTTCTGATTGAATTCTGACTTACTCTCCACTGCGTGCAACACAGCATCTATATACATATTCCAGCGTACCGAATAATAATCACTAATCAATCCGGACCATGTTCTGCTGGCATAGTCATTCAAGGTTCCTCCCCAAGTAGTCACCAGATTCCGGGCATTCCTCTCATAATAATCCTGAATTACAGGATCCTGACTCAATCCTCTGGCATCAGAAATCCATTTAGATAGAGAGGTATAATCATGATATGATGTTAGTTTGTCTATATCAGCCAGAAGCTCACGCATTTCAGAAGCACGCATATCCAGAGCTGCCAAATCTTTGGTCTGATACATTCTGTCAAACTCATTCTTAACTGTCAGGAAATAATTGCCCAATAATTGTCTACCAACAGAAATCACATCTATTCTCAAAGCGTCACGACGTAAATCCGGGGCATTTAATAAATTCTGCCATACTAATAAAAGTTGTTTGTTAGAGTAATTTGTTTTTGTACGTCCACTATTCTCTCCCATTTTAGGACGGTAGGTCGGCAAAATCCCGGCTGTTTTAGGTACTTGCACATATATGTCATTAAATAAAATCTGCCAAGCCTCACGCACCGGCAAAGATACACTCCCTGCATGACGGTCTGCCAACGCATTCACCCAAGCTTCATCATCCTTATTCGTGCACCAAGCCTTTTCAAGAATATATTCATAAGGAAACTGAACGACATCAAGTCCTTCTAACGTGGAACCAATCCCCTTCATATTATCTCCTCCTTCTCTCAATGCGATATCCAGCCGTCTGCCACTCTCTTTTACATTTCCCGTAATAGCCGTATTTCCTCCAAAATTTCCTAAATAGCACCAAATAAAAGGTTGACCATGAAAATAGTTTGTAGATTTCCACAATTCAACGTTTTCACAATGGTAATCCAGTAAGAACATTTTATTTTCAGGAACACCTTTCAAAAGCGCTTCAATTCGAGGAGCGGTCCACTTCTTCCGATCAAAATAAAACATCCAGGTCATTTGCAACCACTCGGCTTTAGGGTCGGCTTCTGTCAAAGTATGATATAGTTTCGATGACACCTTTCCCAGATAATCAGGTTCCCAACTTGGAGGATCAACTTCATTAAAGGGATCTACCCCATAAATATGATCTGTTCCAAACAGGAGAGTCTGCTCTTTCAAGAACTTCTTTTGTATCAAAGAAAATAAAGGCTCTTCAGGATTCAAAAAAGAACAATGATATTGTTTTGAGAAACCGGCCCATTTACCTAAACTCTGAATATTGGCATCTGGATAAATTCGTTTTAATGCTGCCGGAACATGCCCATTAAATGCAGGTAATACGGGTTTCATATTTAATTCCCGTTCACGGGACAATATTTTTTTCTGCAAATCAACTTGATTCTCTAACCATTCTATTGGTAATGGTCCATTCCAAGAATCAATATTTGCCATCCGATGCCAAGGTAAATACACAGGTCCGGTGAAATAGGAAAGAATCTCCTTATCATGCAAACCGATTTCCTTCCATACTTTATACCACACTGCTTCTTGTCCCGTTATGGCTAAAGGCATATTGATGCCGTTAAGAGCCATCCAATCTATGAACCGCTCCCAATCAGCCCATTTCCAAAAAGGCATACTATACCCAAAAGTACAATAGTTTAAAAAGAAACGCCGATCTACTTTTGCGGGAATTTCTATCGGCTCTGGAATTTCAGGTAAAGTTTCCGGCATTTCCACCGGTTGACTGGCATACCAGGAAACCGTAGTCAAACAATAGTACTTCAAATAATAATTCAAACCAACAGCCATCGAATTAGCATTGTTCCCACTTATCTGTATTTTAGAGTTACTTATGGACTCTATCCTAAAAAGATCTTTCTCACTGTCTGTTTTCTTAAACTGAAACTGATCCACATAAGTTGGAATTAATCGTTTCAACATAGATTTGGCAACTAAAACATCACCATTCGACTTGGCTTGAATGGGCAAAGTCACCATTATAAACAACAAAAGAGAATAACAAGCATTCTTCATCTTTCAAATATTTAGAGTAAACTATATATACAATTTATCACGCAGCGTGGAATATCACAAAGCCACAGCATCTCTCACCAATTTTACAGCCTCATCCAGAGGTTCTTGAAAGGGCTCCGTAGTATTATGCCATGGTGTAGTTATCCACTTTTCCTCCCAATCATCCTTTTTTTTATCGGAAAAATAAAGTTGCAAACGAGGTATATAATAATCCTTTATTAAACCAGACCATGTACGCGCAGCATAATCTTCCTGTATTCCTCCCCACGTTGTTATTAAACGTTTTGCATTTGCTTCATAAAAATCTTTTTCCACTACAGACTGACCGCAGTTTCTAGCCTGTTCGACCCACCTGTCCAGTCGATGAAGAGGATGAGACAGAAGCAGTTTATCTGCCTGCTGTAACAAAGCAACAACCTTTTCCAATAGTTTATTAGCCTCATTCTTAGCACCCATCTGTTTCTTTTCCAATGCTTTTACATATAATAAATCGGCTTTTGCACATAAGTAATAAGAAGCAAATTCAATAGCATCATATTTATAAAGATCAGATTCTTTCAAATTATCAGAGCAACTTAAAAACAATTCTATGGCATGAAAAAAGTCATCACTCATATCCACTTTGCTCTTTCTCCTACTATCAGGTACAGCAGTTTGCCAAGTAAAACGGGGATAAGAATAGAATGTACCATATGAGCTTTTTCTTAACAAACTCCATGCCTCACTCATCTTCTTCGGATATCCCCCATAACGGGCTATACAATATTCTTTCAACCATAAATCCAAATCTATGGCAGATTTACTCCACCCAACATCTGCAAGCAGTTCATATATGACCTCATTATTCTCAAGACCTTCCGGTGCAGAACCGAAACCAACTAATTTTTCTCCATATTTAGAGTGCAAGGCCTCAATCGAAGCTGATGCATATAATCCCAAATCTCCAGTCAACAAATTCTTACCTCCAAAATTCGGAACATAACTAAAGATCCATTTCTTACCATAAAATCCTTCATGCGCTTTCCAAGTTTGTTCCGTCTTCCATACCCACTTCGGGAATTCATTCCCCAAATCGATTATTATCATCTTATCATCCGGCACATGACTTAACAAAGCTGTTAAGCTTTCCTTGTCCCAAAAAGAATGATGATAGCCGAAGGTCCACCCTTGAGTCACCCATACTGCATCAGGATTACCTGCAGAGATAGATTTGTAAATGGTTTCACCATATTGGGAAAGCAACTTATGTTTTCCTTCCGTATCATCTTTCGCTACGGGAAGCTCCATCTCATTAAAACTATCCGACAGGTAAAAATCATTTTTCCCGAATTCTTTTTCCCACTCTTCCACAAACATCTTTCCTATCTCCACAAAAAAAGGAGAGTCCGGAGGCAATACATAGGCATTGTATTTTTCATCAAAACCTCCCCATTTCAAATGATTAAACTTTATCTCCGGGTGTTTCTCCACAAAGGCCATAGGTACAAATCCTGCAAAAGCCGGTGCGATGGGATGCATATTCAATTCTCGCATCCGATTTAAAATTAAGTGTTGCAGATGTATCTGATCTTTTTGCCAGCTGTCAGACAGTCCTCCATCCCAAGAATTCAAATTTCCCATGCGATGCCATGGCAAATGAGCCGGAGCTGTAAAAAAAGACTGTATATCCTTTTTATCTAATCCCAAACGCAACCACACACGTTCGGCTATGGCCTCTGCCGCTACTGTAGCCAAAGGCAGATTTACTCCATGTAAAGCCATCCAATCAATCTCCTTTTCCCAACGTTCCCAATTCCAATAAGGAGCAGTATAGCCATAAGTACAAACATTCAAGAAATATCTATAATCATACGGAGTCGTTTGCTTTGCCGAATTATACTCCGGCCATGTTTCAGGTAAAGAAAGGTGCTCTCCACTCCAGGTTTTCATGGCTCCACAAACATTTTTCAGGTAATATCGAAAAGCAAAACATAAAGCAACTTGGCTACTTCCACTAATGGTCAAGACTCCTTTAGAAGACTCTATCAAGAAGGTCTCTTTCCCTTCACAAGGTTCTATCATCTTAAAAATAACATTTTTAAGACCATCCCCAAATTGTCTGTTTATTACTTTTTGTGCAGGAAAGCTTTTATCAGTAGCAACAGCCATAGATACCGATAAACAATAAGTATAAACAAGCAACAATAACATACTCTTCTTACCAAACAAGTTTTTCATAATACAAAATTATTATTAAAGTAACTAATCTATTTAAAAAGTTTACATGTCTGCCAAAGCTTCAAACAATAAGAATTACTGCACCTTAAACAACGAATCAAATTCTGTCCATTTTCCCAAAGCCTTGGCCATCTGTGCAACGCAATAATCGTCATAAATACCTTCCAAGAGTTTGGACACTGTCTCGCGACCATTATCGATATCCGCACAATGTATAATCATCTACAAACTTCTGTTCAGCCTCAAGCACATTATCCTTTATATTGTCCACATTCCAACTTCTACCATATTGTAAATCAATCAATAGATGAGCCGTTTGATTATCTTTATATGTATAACGATGATATGCGACGTGATCCAAAGCTGTTAATTCAACTCTGACCTGATGAGTGATTAACTCAACAGCATAATAGCCTGGCGCAGCCTGTTCCGCTTCTTTCTTATAAGTCGAACGAAAATCAGAACGTTTTCCTGTCCTTTTCACTTCACCCGAATAGGGCAACAACAAAATATCAGACAATGACGGGCAACCCACCCCGTTTAAATGAGTTTGAGTAAATCCCCATATATATGGATCACTATATTGATAACCGGAAATATGCTTCCCTTCATAACCTGTATAATAATCAGAAGTAGTCTCCGGACTAGGTTGAACAAATCCTAACGGTCTAATAGCACCAGGAAAACAATTGCCACCCCCCTGAGTACCTATAAAAGGATTTACATATTGCGTATAATCCTTTAAGCCAATAGAGGCATTGGCATATAAGCAGTATAATAAATCGAATATAAATATCCAGCAAAAATGGCGCATCTTAATAGAATTATCAATAATCACAACTAATCATCAATGGAAAACTTATACTTTGTATATTGCAAATATTCTTCATCAGTATCTAAAAATACAGATGGAAAACACTTCCAATGTACCGCATCCGGGTATCCTTGAGTTTCTAAAGCAATTCCAGCATTCGCATAATAAGGAATATTACCTTTTCCCACATCAGAACCATCCATTAAATAACCTGTGTATACCTGCAAAGATGGCTGATTGGTATAAATAGATAATCTCCGTCCACTATTTTTATCGTACAATTCTGCAGCAAGCGAACGGTCATTTTCATTACATAACGTATAAGCAAGTGAGAAACCATTCTGTCGCTTAATCCCTAAGTAATCAGTCACTAAAGCATCAGAAATCTGTCGCGGTTTCCTAAAGTCCAATACAGTTCCGGCTACAGAAATCAACTCTCCTGTAGGAATCAATTCATCATCACAAGCTATTATTTGAGATGAACACAATCTAAGACTATGGGATAAAACATCTTTATTCTTCCGAACTCCAGACAAGTTAAAGAATGCATGATTTGTCACATTTATAGGCGTTACTTTATCAGTTGTAGCTTTACAAACCATTTCTATTGAATTATCGTCCGTTAATGTATAACTCACAGAAATACTTACATTCCCGGGATACCCTTCCTCCCCATCTTCAGACAAACAAGCAAAAATGACTGTTTCTTCTCCTTTTTCATTCTGCTTAACCGAACTATCCCAAAAACGATTATGAAATCCTAAAATTCCTCCATGCAGATGATTAAATGTAGGTTTACCATATATATCATTGGCAGCCAAATCATAAGACTCCTCACCTATACTAAAATGAGCATTTTTAATACGCCCACAAACACGTCCGACAATAGCACCATAATATTGTTCAGAAGCACATTCATAGCCCGCCAAATCACTGAATCCTAACAAAACATCGTCAAAACAGCCATTCCTGTCGGGAACAAACATATCTAACCAGCGCGCTCCATAGGGCGAGAAGCGGGCAACTAAACCATTGCTATTCCTAAGTGTAATCACCTGCTCTTTCTTATTATTCGTCTGCCTGTTTATCATAGCTGAAGTAGAAGCTCCAATCATTTTTTTATTTTATAAATGCCCATTTATTGATGTTATATCTCCGTCCACTGAAAGAACCTTGACGTTTGTAATAGCCTTTTCCCTTTTTAACTCCCAATGTCAACCAATTGTAACAATTCTTATTTTCAAAATCATAACTAACTCCGTCATCTTCAAATAATGTACATTGCTTTCCATCAGGATTGCCATAGACATGGCAGGTTATATTAAAAACGGAAGTTTCAGAAACAAACTGCAACGGATCTGCCAAAGGTAAAATTGTACCGTCTTTAACGAACAAAGGCATTTCATCCAAAGCAATGGCAACTTCGTATTCTCTACCTCCCTCGTAACGTTCATTCGTATTAAAATTATACCATGCACCTGCCGGAAAATAGACTTTTCTCTTTCCAGTATCATCCAGTAAAGGGGCAACCAGCAAATTATCTCCCATCATATATTGATCTGATAGATTCAGTGTTTTAGCATCCATAGGAAAATCCATCAACAAAGGACGAAATGGAGGAATACCTTCCATATGATAACGGGCAAATGTATCATATAAATACGGTAACAACCTCATGCGGGTATTTATAAGTTTGCGCGTTATATTTTCCATTTCAACACTGTCGGCCAAAAAAATTCCAGTATTATTCTTATCTTTATCATATTGCAACCAGGGAGGATTCTGCAGGAACCAACTATCTACCACAGCGTGAGCCGACAACAACACTAGTTGCAAACGTCTAAAAAATTCAGATTTAGATCCGGACTGACGAACTTCCGGAGACCACAACAAACCACCAAAAGCTGAGTTACTGATCATTTGAATGTAATCTTTATATCCATAAATATCACTATATAAAGAAGCCGGAACCGAAGAAGCGAACAAACCGGAAGAGCGATAATCTTGAAAGGTTCTCCGATTCTCGCTTTCATACATATCATTTAATGTTCTCAAATACAATAGCCCCAATGCCTGATGCATTTGTTCACCATCCATCCCGGAAGGGAAAGTGCTCATTTCAGGAAATCCCCAGGTTGAATTGCCTACAGAAATATCAGAATTATCACACTCATCCAATTTGAATCCCGAAATACCTTCTCTCATGAGCTGTTTATGATAATCAGAGAAACGCTTTCTTGTTTCCGGCAATGCAAAATCCGGGACTAAGCCACCCCAAACCAGAAAATCTCCTGAATAATCTTTTAGCGGCTCCCACAATGGTGATGTAGGATGTACATATGCATGTTCCCAAAGATTCACTTTATAGTTATTCTCATTCAGGGCTTTTAACATTGAACGATGATTTGGAAAACGTTTCTCATTCCAAACATAAGAACAAGAATAAGCTGCGGTATGCCATCCCGGTTCCAGTCCAATCACGTCACAAGGAATCTTCTTATCTCTGAAATAAGCCTGTACCCTCATCACGCCTTCTTGAGTAAAATCTGTTTTCGTTCTATATTTGAATCCAAGTCCCCACATCGGAGGCAAACAGCCACCTCCGGAAAGCAGATTGTATTTCTGGACAACTTCTTTTACATTGGAAGCTTTAAAAACAAAAACTTCAACTCCTTTACAATTGGGAATATCAATATAGACATAATTGCCTGATTTCTTGTTTTCATAAAGTTCTTCTGTTGAATTCTTTACTTCACCATTTGAAGAAATTATTTTCTTTTGGGTATGTTTTTCAGTATGCGTGCCACAATAAAAGGTTGTATAGCGCAATGTATTAATCAGAATGCCATATCCTTTGCTTGAAATATAAAATGGCTGAGGGGCATGCGTGTATCCTAATGTGTTCAGAGGATGGTCATTTACTATCGGTTTTTTCTTCAGTCCCCTCTGTTGGAATGAACCTATTTGAAGTCCAAAGCCATAAAGCTGTTCGTCATTCAGCAATGGTATACGCACCCGTCCACCACGGCTAGAAATTTGCAAGTCTATATCTTCCAATATAAAAGGAAGCGTACCTTCAGGTAGTTTTTCCAAACTTCCCTGTTTGGGTTTCTTCGGACAAAAATCATAAGGGGTATGTTCGTCCGGAGTTCCTACAGACAAACGGATAATTCCGTTACCCAATGTATCTATTGAAATTTTATTATATCCGTATACAGACGTACAACACCAAACGAATAAAACGGAAAGAAATATTTTCATATTATATTTTTTAATGAATTTATTTTTCTAACAAGACTTCCTTTCATCTTACGCTTCTACCGAAATTTAGATATCTAAGGCAATCAATCAACAAAAGTCCAAATGGCTTTAATATCCATTTTTTTACCTTTGGTTCGAATAATCAACGGGTAGACATCTTCACCTTTCTTCAATCCTTTAGGTGGAATACCGGGAGCTACTCCAATAAATAATTCATACGGAGAATGAACTACTAAAGAGAGTTTTGTTCCATCACTCATAGAAAAAGAAAAGGTGCCTTTACCAGGACTCCTACGTACTTTTGATATCCTTTCATATTCAAGTAATGTGTCTTTCCTTTCTGACGGTAGAGAGATGGAATCACGCAATATCAATGTATAGTCATAAGTATGTTCCACATCCGACTCACATGTAAAATGATCTACCAACTTTATACCTTCTAAGGAAAGAGTGCGATGCATATTCACTCCTACATATGCACTGTCAGACACAGCCTCTATTACACCTCCGCGAGAAGTCGGCTTAAATAATACTATTTTCCCCTTAGATGCTTTTTGATCTTTCTTATCAATAGTCACTGTGTTATGAGATATTGTTTTTCGATACCAGGCATAGCAATCCGGCACACCATAAGCTGTAGTTCCCAAGTCCGGCAGGATTTCCCTACGTCCGTCATGAATGCTGATAGACAATTTATCCGGATGTCCATGCAACCCACCACTGGGACCATTCTTCAGAACAACCGTTTTATTCTTAGAGCGCAATACACCAACACCTAAATCGGGAAATAAATGACTACTTAAAGAAACTCCGGAATCATGACATTTCAGCTCCATTCCATTAATTAACGCATCTGGTGATTTCCGTTCTATTTTCTCATAACAAGCTGCCAATACATCTATTATCTTTTGATTTCCTGTACGCAAAGCAACTATTTCATATAAGCCAGCCTGTTCTAACAATGTTGTTCCATACCAACCGTCGTTTTGAGAAGGAAACATTAGATCCGAGTAAAGCATATTGACCGGAGACAAAAACATATTAATAACCTTCTCGTCATACAGGTTTATATGACGACACCTTACTGCCTCAGCAGAAAGAAGAATAGCCCTTAAAGGGTAAAAATGATAAACAACCGATCCTTCATTCCACCAGCCATCATTATATACATTCTTTTTCTGCATATCATAATATCCCAGATCCGGTTTGTTTAAAGCAGCATTGATGATAGAATCATTTTTCAAAGCAACCCCTAATGCTATTATTCCTCCATTATGCCAAACTTGCCAGTTCCCCTTATCGCGGCTGGATAGCAGCAAGTCTGCACAGGGACGCAGGAAACCTTTTTCTATTTGAAGACGTTCTTGCGGTGTCATTTCTACAGAAGCAACCAAAAATGCACGGGCCGCATCTATAGCCCATACAGCTTCATCCAAGCTTTGGGAGAACAGTTTGCCGCTAGTGCCCGGAGTATATTTTCGCTCCCGGTCATGGATTTTATAGGCAGGATACTTATGAGATAAGTCCAAGAGCATGGAAGTTATATTATCCGCATATCTTTTTTCATCTGTGGCTAAATACAAATACATATTCGCCTTCAAATAGTCCAAGTTAGCTCCATGAACAAAATTCACCCATGCCCAGTCATACCTGTCAACATCACTCCATTTCTTCTTACATACTGTGCAATAGTGCGCTTTGGGGCTTTCCCAGTCAAATACAAATTGGGTGTTATGAATCGGACAAAAATAATGATGCCCATGCCCACCTTCCAAAGCTGGTATAGCTAATGAATGTTTTTCCCTTTCCGCAATGGTTCCAGCAAGTTCACCCAAAATTTTCTTCCCCCACTTTGTCTTAGACGAGGATTTTATATTACTGATATCCTCTGCAGAATAAAAATAAAAATTCTCATCTTGTTGGGCAAAAGCTGTTCCAACAAAAAATAACAAGTATATAAATAAAACAGATTTATTCATCACTGTTTGGCTTACCATTATTATAAATTTTATTCAAACGGATTAATGCCTCTATATAATAATAATCAGCATATATGATTGACGCATCTATTTCCGTTCCACCAGGCTTATGTCCTGTGGAATGAAGAAGAAACGCATTATTAGTTTGTCCGCCTCGATAAGCTGGAGAAGATAATGCCTTTATCATTTCTACTGCAGAATTAAAATAGGCATCCGCCTTTGCCTTGTCTTTCACATACGAGCTCAGTTCTAACAGTCCCGAAGCCACCACAGCAGCTGCCGAAGCATCACGAGGTTCATTGAGTAAATTGGGAACATCAAAATCCCAATAAGGAATATAGTCCTCAGGCAGTCTTTTCAAATAAATGTCTGCCGCCTTTTGTGCTATCTCCAAAAAAGACGGTTCACCCGTTTCTCTATAACACATGGTGAAACCATAAATAGCCCATGCCTGTCCCCGTGCCCACATTGACTTATCCGCATACCCTTGATGTGTTAATTGGCTGATTCGCTTCCCATTGATTGTGTCATATACAACCACATGACAGGTACTGTAGTCTTCTCTGAACTGATTTCGTGAAGTCACCAGCGCATGGCTATAAGCTATATTGTACAAATCTTTGCCTCCCCCGTTTTTAGAAGCCCAAAACAGGAGTTCCAAGTTAAGCATATTGTCAATAATCGTATTATGCGGCCATCCCTTTTGTTTCCGCATTCCGGGCCACGAGTGAATCGTCCCCACTCTCTTGTCAAACAAAGTGGCTAGCGAATCAGCTGTACGAAGCAATATTTCTTTGTATTTTTGCTCTCCTGTAAGCCTGTAAGCATTGCCGGAACTACAAAACATCATAAAACCCAAATCATGATCATCGGCTTTACGATCTACTACAGGAAACAGGGCTGAAGAGTAACGTTCAGCCTGTTTCTTGATTTCATTATCACGCGTATACTCATACACATACCATAAAATACCCGGCCAGAAACCACTTGTCCAATCATAAATGGAAGTACAATTCCATTGTTTTTGTCCCTCACCGGACAAAATATTCCGTGGCATTCGGGTTGTATCATTCAACACTGCAAGACTTTTTTTAGTTTGTTCCTCACAATAATTCAATGAAGAAGCCACATCAAAATCAGAATGAGAAGAACATGAACAGAAAAGTGCAAGCAGACTACCTAATATACATTTCTTCATATCACTTTTTCAATTCTTTAATAATCATTGTAGCACCACCACGAGGTAAAAGCGACAAATTCAGTATTGTCCGACTGGTTACTTTCTTCGTTTTAATATCCACATGTGTTCTTGTTTTTACTTTTTCGCCTCCATCTGTAAATAGAGTCAGTTCATACTTCTTGTTTTTATCCAAAAAGTCGAGAGAGATGTCCAAATCTCTTGCATCATTATTAGTAATGCATCCGACGTACCAAACACCCTCTTTTTTACGGGCCATCGCTATATATTCTCCAATAGCACCATCAAGCGTCTTTGAATCATCCCATGTAGTGGGTAAGTTATCAAAGAAAAATAATTCGGGTTCATCTTTTACATCTTCCGGTGTGTCGTACCAATACAAGAACTGCAAAGGACTGTAATTAATAACGGATAATGCCATCTGATGGCAAGAGGTATTTAGCAATGAACGTGCATTTAGACTCTGTGCCAATCCGGGTTTCAGCTCTTTTCTATGATAATAACAAACTGTACAGTCTGCTGCGCCACTAATAAAGCGAGTAAACGGTAATGTGGTATTATTTACCCCATCAGGAAATTCTTCATTGCCTCTCACACCTTCTTGAGTCAACAAGTTTGGATAAGTGCGACTAAAACCGGTTGGCCTATATTCATCATGAATATCAACCATCAGGTGGTATTTCGCACATTTCTTAACAGCCTCGTGAAGCCAGATATTCCACCTGAACGAACCGACATGAACAAAACCAAATTTAATACCAGCGATCCCCCAAGACTCATACAATGGTAGAATCTCATCCAAATGTGCAGCAAGAGCACGTTGATTGACATACAGCCACACCCCAACTCCCTTACTTTTTGCATACTGCACAACGGTAGGTATATCCAAATCATTCACAGAACAACGTTGCGGATCAACGTCTGACTTTCTGGGATCTGAATCTTTTGAAGTTTCGGAGCCATACCAGCCTGCATCAAAATGAATATAATCAAGATTTCTTTTTACTGCAAAATCCACTACTTTTTTTGCTCCCTCTGTTGTCAAAGAAACAGTACGGATAATGCGTCCGGGCTTAATCCATTCCGTATCCTCTATTTGGCAAGCCTGGTTAAGGTTCAAAATAAGATCATTATTGTTGATTAGGTCTTTAGGCTGTTCACCCACCATCACCACTCTCCAAGGAGTTTCAAAGGGAGCTATGTCTTCCACAGCATCATACATTTTACAACGAATCACATTACTTTCACCTTTCCGCAACACAAACTTAGTTCTACTATAATTTACCATTTCCGCTTCTGCCAGACTTGCATACAATCCATTTTCCAATTGGAGCGTCAACGGTCTCTCGGCCTCACCCGGCCAGTCCTTCACTAACATACGTTTGTGCTCTGCTTGAGCAAAAGGCGCAAACCAGCAGTAAGTATTTTCAGGGACGACAAAAGTTGTTTCTTCTTTACTAATACGCAGATAAGAACTGCCTAAATATTTATATCTAAAACCAATACCTGAATTATAAGCTCTCACAATTAATGCAAGCCGACTCCCCCGTCCTTTTATTTTCAACGTATAGTTATATTCTTTGTAACAATCCTCGACTACGGCTCGTTCACCATAAACCGGATGCCAAGTCTTATTTACAGATAAAGAGTCAATACGCTCGATTTCCAGATTTTGCGACCAACCATCTATACCAAGTTGTGACTCCAAAATGACAGGCTTTCCTTTATAAGAAATCTTGTATTTCAGCAAACCGCCTGCCTCGTAGGCAGAGAATGCAACATTATTATCAGGAGAGAACAAAACCTTGACGGTATTCTCAGCGTATCCCGACATCATACTTAATATGAAAAGAAGAATAAAACTAAAAATCTTCATAACCTTATTTTACTTATTAACTAATTCTATTTCAGACACAATCGGCAAATGATCGGAGAGCAATATATTCTCTACTTTAGAAGAGAGTAGTCTCCAACTCTTTTGGGGATAACCAAACAAATAATCTATCTTATTCCGAGGATGCTTGGAAGGGGATGTCAATACGGTATTATCTGAAAGAGACTGCCATGTCTTAAAATATTTTTTTATCTCGTCAGAATCCGGTTTTGTATTAAAATCTCCCCCTAAAATAATAGGGAAACGCTTTTCTTCCAGTATTTTGGTAATCACCTTCAACTGCTCGGCACGAGATTCAGAAGAGGTGTAGTCCAAATGGGTAGAAGCGACTATAATTGTATCTCCACTTGGCAATTCCATCTCAGCCATCAACAGTGCACGTGCTTCATGCCGGACATCCTGTTTAGGCAACATAATCTTTTGTACATTTATATACGGATATTTAGTCAACATTCCAATGCCATAAAAACCACCCGCATAAGGTATAGTTTTGCCATACAGAGGAAACAGCTTTGTGTAATAGCCCAGCTCCGTTATAAAGTTCTTGTCATGCTGATGTGGTGTTCTCTCACGTCTGGTCATGCAATCCAGTTCTTGTAAAGCAACGAAGTCCGGTTCATTTCCAGCAATAAAATCTGCAATATTCTTCAATGAAGAAAGCTCCCCAAAACGCAGATTATAAGTCATGACCTTTAAACGCACTGGTTCCTGGGCAGACAAACAAGAAAACAGAGAGGTAATGAAAAAAACAAGAAATATTTTCAGTTTCATAGTTCCAATTCAGCTTTAAACTTATCACTCCAATTATAATTACTAATAAAATAACAGGGGCTAACTAAAAAGTTCTATTTACAATATTCTTTCTACATATGTCTGTAGTCAGAGGGGGGTATTAAGTTAAAACTTTTTAGTCAGCCCCTTTATGAATAGCTTCTACCTTGCTACTTGATTCTTTCCTTATCCGAAATTACAATGGAAAAGGAGCATAGGGTGCTATAGACCCACCCGTATTTGCAGCACGTTCATCTGTCAATGGATACTTCACATCAAACACCATAGTCCAATGACCATTAGCTTTCTTTGTCACACTTTTCACATAAAAAATGGCAAATGCAACATTGCTGACACCCACAGCTGGTGATACAGTCGGATGGGAATGAGTACCCCAACCGAAAAGGAAACCTCCCTCTTTCTTACTTGTATCATTAAATGTATCGCCCACCCGACGACTTGCTGTGTAAATCTTATAATTTTCACCATCAGGAGAAGGAGGTATGATACTTGATTCCAAGAATTCTTGCAACCCTTGCTCAGATGAGATAGCATCAAACGCATCCTTAGTTATTTTTCCCCGCTTAGCAGATATAAAGGCATAAGTCAATGTCTCAAAACCAGTAATATAAGGTTTAGATGCATTATAATAAGCATCACCTGCTCCATAAGCATGAGGTGACAAAGGTTGAACCCCATTTCCTTTGTTTGCCAAGTAAAAATCAATTCTTTCTTGTTTATTTATCGCTGTTGATACACCAAATACAGGGGTTTCTTCAAATAATGCAAGGAAACAAGCATTATCTGCAGGGTCTGTAGACATAGTAACATCTGTCAAAGAAGCAACTCTGGATGCACTTAATACCTTTACTCTGGGTTTCTCGGTAGTTGTTACATTTCCTTGATTGGCTGCAACAATCTCCACAGATTCCATCCCCTCTTCACCTGTTAACTGGATAGAGAATTTAGCTTCATTCCCTTCACTGTCAATGAGAGGTAATTCTGTATAATTGCCCAATGAACCATTTTTCTTTATTGCATATTTCACGGAAACGATATCAGAACCTGATGCTATTATTCCATCAATTGACTTTACCTTACCTATAATAGTTCTGTTCAATTCTGTCAAATCACTGGTAAATGTCAGGTCCAAGAAATCTTCCATCACTACATTCAGAACTTTAAATTCTTTAGTAGCAACTCCACCATGAACATTAGCTGCTTTTACAAGAACAGACTGTAAGCCAGCCTCTACCGGAATAGAGAGCTCAAAATTAGTAGAAGATAAACTTCCTTGAACTGCCTCTTTTTCCACTCCATTAACCACCGGAACAGCCCAAACTGAAGCCAGTTCGTATTCGCTCTGAATCTCTCCTTTGATATTGAAAGGAATGCCTACGCAAACCGTCTTTTTCTGGTCAACATTATCCTTAAATGCTAAAACAGGAGCGTTTCTTACTTCTGCAACAGTAACCGTTCTCTTGTACAATTGATCGTTTTTGTCAAATACAGCAAAGAATATATGGGACATATTCTTGACCACCGGAATTTTAACTGACAATATATCATTCGATGATTTTTCAGGAACCGGAATATCTACCGCATTACCAATCACAACCTTACCTTCATCATTTTTCACGCCCACTTTGTAATAAGCACTCTTTATGCCGGCCTCAGAGGCGACATACAAGGGTATCTCCAATTCACCATTTTCATCCAAATATTCGTATTGATCCGGAGTATCCTTTAAATCAATAGAATAACTTACATAATCGTCGTCATAGTCACATGCTCCCAACAAAAGTGAAAACACCATAACAACAAATAGATTTATAAAACTATAGTTTTTCATAATGTCTGTTTAATAAAGATTTTCAATGAAATTAATCGGCAAGAAGATAGAGTATTTATCTCCATTCAGTAATAAATCTAAATCAACTTGCCAATTAATAATTATCTAAATAATACCTATATCAACAAATTATCAGAATCCTGGATTATTGGGGAACTCTGCTTGGGAATTCGCATCAATAACCGATTGGGGAATAGGACCTAGGTTATTTCTTTCTCGCACTGTCTTTGCAGAAGCCTCATAACCAAACCTCTTAACCCTATCGTAAAGCAGTCCCATACGGCATAGGGTAAGTGTACGGAATTCTTCAGCATAAAGTTCACGGGCTCTCTCATCCAGTAGATAATCAATGTTCACATCTGCAGCTTCCACCGGTTTTGCATTGGCACGGTTTCTTACTACATTGATATCTGCAGCGGCTTTATCTTTGTTGTCATTCTTCAAATACGCCTCAGCACGTATCAAATAAGTTTCAGCTAAACGAATAGCGTACCATTCCATAACAAAACCATTAGCCGGTTCGGCAGCATAGTGCCAATCTGAACCACATTTCATGATACGAGGATAAAAACGCTCCATTGTATCTTGTCTGGTAGTTAGCCACTCTTTCTTAATAATATCACCCGGTCTCAGTTTTACTACAATATTTGTTCCATCCTCCAAAGTCACACCTGTTTCGTAAACCTTATTAGGATCATCCACTTCAACACCATTAACGATTGGTTTAGGAGCTCTATAAATACGATTGATATTGAATTCCGCATTACGCTGATCCTCCGAACCTGATTTTCCCCACAAATCATAACAGAAGTACGGAGTAGGACGTACCCAAGAAATACCACGGCCAGTCCAGTCACGGGCATTTCCGTCATAACCAAATTTTGTAGTTCCCCAAAAAGCTGGCCAGAATACACGTTCTTGATCAGTACGGGTAGCTAAACCATCATTTAATCCACCCTGTACGAATTTATCTACCTGAATAACCCAAATAGACTCTTTGTTTCCAGTCTGATAACTAAAATTCGAGAATCCATCTTCGCTTTTCATTTGGAACAGATCCCAAAAGGCATCCTTCCCTGCTACATCCTTACGCCATCCAAAGCGTTCTGTCATCAAATGATACTCTCCTACCTTTTGGTCAATTACCATAGAGGCTGCATCTATCGCTTTTTGATACATGCTCTTATCGCCAGTTTCATCCCCAAGAGCAATATACATCTCTGCTAAATAATGATAGGCAGCTGCCTGAACCACTCTTCCTGGCTCTGTTACAGAAACCGGAAGGTTCTTAGCCGCAAAATCAAAGTCCTCGATACATTGTCTATACACATCCTCACGACTATCACGTGTATAAGCAAGGGATGGAGTTCCTACCGGCTCCGTCAGGATAGGTACCCCTCCAAACAGAAAACCTAAATAACGGTAACAATATCCTCTAAAGAAACGGGCTTCTGCCTGGGCCGCCAACTTTTCAGCCTCATTGCTCCATCTTACATCCGGATTTTCCGTCTGCTTCAACAATGTATTCACATTATAAAGCATACCAAAATGACGTCCATAAACAACACGGTAAATATCTGTGGTCGAATTTACCAAACTCCAGTCTGTATACATATCCATATCAGAAACTGGACGAAACATAATATCCGTACCAATACCAAATTGAAAGAAATAATTAGGATCATCCCTAAAATTATAATTCTGACGAACAATTCGGTAAAATTCATTCAAACCAGTTCTGAACTGGGAAGCATTTAAATAAGAATTATCGACTGTAAGAAAATCATCTGCATTCTCCTTCAAAAAATCACTGTCATTACATGCACAGAGAGAACAGAGTGACAATGCCAAGCATATTAATTTTTTCATATCTTTCCTCTATTTTTAAATTTAAAATGTAACTTCCACTCCCATAGTTATATTACGCAAAGCAGGATTACCATGAGCATAGGCCGTACCTGTTTCAGGATCGATTCCTTCCCAAGAAGTAAATGTCAGAAGGTTCTTTGCAGCCACATAGAATTTCAAGCTCCGAACAGGAGTTTTACTTAAGAGCTTTTCGTCAAATCTATAAGCTAAAGAAAGGTCTTGCAGACGTAAAAAGTCATGACGCTGTGGGAACTTATACTGATAAGGATTCGTATAATTTGGACGAGGAACCTTGTTAGAAGGGTGTTCAGGCATCCAATATTCCTTATTCAGCCAGTTAGCAGTACCACCACCGCCAAAGGTTCCAACATAATTAGCATAAATATTATCAGCAATATAATAATTATTTTTTCCACCACCAGAAATCCAGTTCAGTAAAAAATAGAGTTCAAAGTTTTTATACGTCAAGGTGTTGGACATTGTCATTGTAAAGTTAGGCTTAGAATACCCTACAATTTTACGGTCACCGTTAGCATCAATCTTACCATCATTATTTAAATCCTTGAATTTGACATCACCTGGATTACCACCATAAATTGCCATATATTCGAGGTCATCTTCCTGAATAATGCCGTCAAATACATAAGTATAGACTGCACCTAATGATTTGCCAATAAAAAGATTATTAGCGATATCATCATCTTCTACACCATCGCCATCACCATCCAAGCCATATAGTGAAACCACCTTATTACGGTTCATCCAAAAATTCAGACCTGTAGACCAAGAGAAATCTTTTGTCTCAATATTCCTTGATCTCAAAGAGAATTCAAGTCCCCAGTTTTTCACTTCACCAATATTATCGGATACATTCTGAAAACCATTCATTACAGGAATAGCACGATTCAACAACAGGTCAACAGTTCTTGAAGAGTAATAATCGATATTACCACTCAAACGATCATTGAACATTGAGAAATCGACTCCAACATTCCATGCACCAGTCTTTTCCCAAGAGAGTGCCTTGTTAGCTAAGCCACTTGAAGCTGAAGTGTTTGCTGTTTCCTGACCGAACAGATAAGATCCGGAACCCATTTTTGAGAAAGTGGAATAAGAACCAACAGACGGATTACCATTTTCACCATAAGATAATCTAAATTTCAAGTAGTTGATTAGCTTCACATGATCTCTAAAAAAAGCTTCATTGCTCACAGTCCATGCACCGGCTAACGAGAAAAAATCACCGTATTTATTACCATCCGCAAAACCGGAATAGCCATCACGACGTATAGAAGCAGATGCATGATAACGCTGTTTATAAGCGTAATTGGCACGAGCCATATAGGCCAATTGAGAAAGAACTGTTTTATCGGTATTAATACCTCTTTTTGCAGGATTACCTAATTCTAGCGAATGAATACCCAGAACTGTAGAGCCTGCTGCTTTGAAATCTTTAGCACTCAATTCAGACTTGGTAGTAGTTGCCCTCTGACGTTCTGCCAATAAAGTCAAGTCTACCGAATGATCACCAAATGTACGATTGAAGTTGACCAAATGGTTCATAAACCAGTCTGTACGTGTAGAATGACTTTTGCTACCATTTGCGTCTACCAAATACTTCGTTTGATCATAGAGGTCTTTTTCATCCAATGTATTCATAAAATAACGCTCATCTTGGAAGTTTGCACCATGTCCTTCCCAACGATTTAAAGAGAAGTTGAATGTATAAGACAAACCTTTTATCCAAGGCAAATCAACACGAGCAAATGTCAAACCATTATAATTCTGATTTCTGTCTTCATTGAATTGTCTTGTCTGCCACAACGGGTTAATAGTAGTCTGATGTCCCTGAGGAGAACGCTCCATCTCGTGTTCAAATCCTTCAAAACGAACATACTTATAACCATAAGGAGTGTTGTTTACAGCGTTTCTCATATCCGCTTCTTTACCGTCCGCATTTTTGTTAACAACAGATAACTTTAAACCAACCTTCAGCCAGTCTGTAACCTGTGATTCTATTTTGGAGGTTACAGAGAACTTTTTGAATTGGTCATTGTACATAATACCATCTTGATCAAGAAACTGACCAGAAACATAATAGTTCAGTTTATCCGTTCCACCGGAAATACTAAGCTGATAATCTTGAGAAAGCCCCATACTAACACATTCATCATACCAATCAATTATATTGCCCTCCTGGTAAGCAGAATATTCATATGGGGTCAACAGATTCTGCAATTCTAAATCTGCTTCAGAAGCACCGTTCATTCTTCTTAAGTCTTTCTTTAATTGAAGATATCCTTCAGGAGAAAGCATATCCGGCCTCGTTGTAGGAGTCTGAAAGCCTACAGTCGCGCCAAAACGTATAGTCGGCTTTTCACTCTTACCACGTTTAGTTGTAACCAAAATTACCCCATTGGCAGCTCTCGAACCATAAACTGCTGCGGAGCTTGCATCTTTCAGAACATCGACTGAAGCAATATCACTAGGATTTAACTCATTCCAACTTCCGAGATGAACAACACCATCAACAACAATCAATGGATTATTGGATGCCTTAATAGAGTTTTGACCACGGATATTAAAGCTAGGATTACCTCCCGCATTAGTAGCAGTACCAATGTCTAAACCTGGAAGTTGACCTTTCAAAGCATCCAACACGTTCATATTAGGAAGAGACATACGAGGAGAATCTTCTAATCTAATGGAAGCAATAGACCCTGTCAAGTCCTTCTTCTTAGCAGAGCCATAGCCTATCGCAACGACTTCATCTAGAATCTGTGAATTCTCTTCCATCCCAATTTTCAATTTCTTCACGGCAGAAGTCACTTGAACTTCTTTTGAGTTGTAACCAATGTAATGTACCACCAATGTACCGTTTATAGGTATATTGATCACAAAATTACCATCCACATCAGATACGACACCATTTTGCGTTCCTTTTTGAATAACCGATGCTCCAATCAAAGGATCACCAGTCCCCTTATCAAACACATATCCCTTTACACTTATGTTTTGCGCAAACATAAATGTAACAGATAAAGCACATAACAAACTAAAAATCCAGAAACGTTTGTTCTGATCCATAAAATTACTACATTTCATAAACAAAGATTTAATTAAACAAAGTTTATATTACGGACTTAATTACAACTAACAATTCTTAAGAATATTGCAAAATAAGCGAATAATTCAAGAGACTCAAATAGACTATTTATCTAAAAAGATAGACTATTTTACTGCAAACATACAATCTTACGTACACTACTGTTTTATACTGATACTGATTTGAGACTAATAAATCTTAGCAACCCAACCACCGCCTGAAGCTAAAGATATATTCAGAACTTCCCCACCTTCAACCTCTATAAGTTCATGTTTATAATCAATAGCACGAATATCAGCATTAATACCATCTTTAAAAATCTCCATCTTATACTTCTTCCCTTTAGGCAAAAAGCTTAAATCCAGTTTCATCTTTCTTGGACTCCAATCTGTAATAGCAGCTACATACCATGAATCTCCACTTCTACGAGCCATAGTCACGTAATCACCTATTCTACTGTCAAGTGGCACGATTTCATCCCACTCAACAGGGATATTTACCAAAAACTCCGTACATTCGGCCTCTTTATAATAGTCAGATTGAGGATCTGGCAACATCTGCATAGGACTTTCAGCAATAACGGCCATTGCCATGAAATGTGCCCTTGTACCTTGCCCCATCGGTGTGTCATGGTTAAAACGAAATGATTTTTTGGTAGCATTATTCAATGTTCCGGGGATGTAATCCATGGGACCGGCCACATTACGAATAAAAGGAAGCATGCAACGATTATCCGGATTATCTTTATAAGTTCCACCATTCTGCTCAAATTCCACCAAAGCCTCTCTTGTCAAAACATTGGGATAGGCTCTTCTTAATCCATCAGGACGGTATGCGCCATGGAAATCAAGTACCATCTTATACTCAGCCGCTCTTTTTGCAGCTTTCCAGTAGAAATTAGATGCCTCTTGATCGGAACGGTTGATAAAATCAATCTTTAATCCTTTGATGCCCCATTCGGAAAATTTAGCCAACGCAGCTTCCATCTGGCTATCAAATAGATCGTAAGTGACCCAAAGCATCACATCCACTCCTTTTGAAGTAGCATAATCTACCACCTCCTTCATATTAAGACCGTCAATCGTCCGTGTCAAATCCTCTTTATATGTCCAACCATCATCAAATAAGAAATAACGAATGCCAAAATGGGAAGCGAAATCTATCATATATTTAGCAGTCTCTGTATTAATGCCAGCCTTAAAGTCTACATTATATAATCCCCGTCGTGCCCACCAGTCAAAGGTTACCCATCCCGGCTTTATCCAAGAGGGAGCCTCAATCTGACATTTAGGTGCCAACTGATAAACCAACTGATTATTCAGCAAATCCTTATCTTCCGAAGCTATAGCAAACACACGCCAAGGAAAAGTTCTCTTTCCGGACGTCTTAGCTATGTAATTCTCACAAGTAAGAATTTGTCTTCTGTTCTTTGAATTACCTTTAACATTATAAGTCTTAGGATAATTCCAGAAATGAGCTCTCAAATCCCTATTCCCTTTTTCTAACCATAAACAAGGATAATCCTGCAAATCAGACTCTAATAAAAGCACATTCACTCCCGATGGAGTTTTTACTAAGGCCGGATAATTACCAGTTACCCCTTGCTCTATATCTTGAATTTTCTGTTCTACATAAGGTGCCTCATAGTCACTATTCATATTAGCGTCTTTCTGAAAAAACAAAGTGGAAGAAGGATCAAAAGCAAAGTCTGCAGCTTCATCAAAAATTGTAAGCTCCCCTTTACAATTGGTAGAGATGCGATAAGCTACTCCATTATCATATAAACGAATTTCCAGCTTTGTCTTGTCAGCAAACAGTAATGAAATCTCATTATATCGATCAACTATCCGAGAATTTTTCTCCTTTATTTCCGGCACAATTATTTGATCAACAGCATTTTTCTTTATCGAATGTACTTTTGCATTTAGCTTAGGTAACATACCTTGATCTGTATCCAAGTAAATATCACGAACTGTAAACAGGACATTTTCTTTGTGCAGTACCTGCATAGAAACATTCTTTTCAGCCGTCACGACAACATGCAATACTTTATTTGGCGAGGAAAGATTAACCTCTTTAGCCCCTGCAAACAAAGGATACAGAAGCAATAAAAGCAGATTGATTTTTAGTTTATTCATATTTTTCAGACATAAGAAGTTATTACTTATTTATCATATTATTATGTATCTGTACACCTTGATGATTATTATCCAAGTGGGATGCAATATCAAAATAGCTTTTTGCCTTCTCCATATTACCAAGCCCCAAATGTCCAAGTCCCATCAGATAGTTGCAATGAACGAGATTTTTCTTATTCATATCATCTTCCCAAATTTGTAAATCAGGAAGAGATACTGCAAAATAGTCCATTTTGAAGCGATCAAATAAATGTTTTTCACCAAAATCAATCAACCGATTAAAACGACTACGAGCATTCTCTTCATCCCCCATTTTCAAGAAGGCTAACCCCTGATAAAATATTTTATCAGGTTTCTGATCATTATAATACATTGCAGCTACCGGCAGGCTATCTCCCAGACTAGCTTTCACAAATAAGCGTTGTGCTTCTGCATCCCGTCCCATCGCTTGCATAATACAACCCTTATAATAATTGAAATCATTTTCTTGAGCTCCTTGCAACTTACCCTCTCCCAAGTTATGAGGATAGACAAAACATTCATCTATCAACTTCAATGCTTTTTCATATTCCTTCAAGTTCAGATATTTTTTCACCAATTCTACACGAGACAATTGATATTGAGCAGGTACTTTCCCTTCGCCACCTTCCCAAGGATGAAAATGGCGGTTATCAATCATGTGGATAGCTTCTTCATAACGCCCTAACTGATTTAACAATGTCACATACTCCAGATAAAGATCGTCACGCGAGAACGTAACCTCTTTATGTGCATCAAGTAAAGACAGTCGCTCTTCATGCGGACGGTTAAGACACTTATATAATTGATCCAGTTCCATCAACACACGAGCATCCTTTACATCCAACAAAAAAGCCTTCTCTAATAAAGCAACCGCCTCTTGTTTTCGATCTAATTTATTAAAATATGCCAGAGAAAGATTACGGAATACAACTGGAAAAGTAGCATCCTGTTCAACAGAGGTCTCCCAAGCAGCTACAGCTTCCGCATATTGCCTCTTGTCATACCACAAGTTACCCAAATAATACAAAGCTTTAGGAGCCTTCTTTATAAGTCCAATAACGGTTTGAAGAGCTAATATTGCCTCCAAAGTGTTTGGAAAACAATAATCCGGCGATTGTAATTCAGCCACTCTCGCCACAGCCGTAGCTGCTTCTGTCTCACCAAGCCGAAGCAAAAACCAAGCCTTATAGTAATATAATAGTGTCGGTTGTAATACCGAAAAATCAATTGCGGCATTCACCACTTTAAGTGCTTCCTCCCAACATCCGCATGAAGCATAATCCAAAGCAAGCTCTTCGTAATTATGGCTTTCTCTACGCATTTGTGTCATCAATAAATGCAGATTTTCTTCATCTCCTGTTATAAGGTATTTTTCAAAACTACATCCAAAGTTAAAGTGATCATAGGATAATGATTCCTCTATCAATGCCAAAGCTTTATCCATTTCTCCCAAATGGCGCAAAATGATTGTTTTCAAATGCCTACCTCGTAAATTACACCAATTTCGCATTAATGATTTGTCTACTTCATAAAGCGCATTTTCCCAGTCATTCCATGTTGCTGATATCTGTGCTAAAGAATAATAACTCATATGCTGCCATGCATCATTCCAGCATGCCTTATAAAAATAGTCATATGCTTCAGTGAGCTTGTCTTGATATTTAAGAGAGAGTCCCAAGTTATATAGCGGCTCTCCGTCATAAGGATTCGGATTTTTCTCTGTCAAAGTCTTTACTGCCTGACGTAAATAAGATTCAGCCTTGGCAAACTGTCCTTTACGCAATAGCCAAAGTCCCATAGCATTGTTATTTCGAACATCACTCGAATCTCTATTCAGGGCTTCTTGATAATAATCTGTAGGCATATAAGTAGCATGGCGATACTGTTCCAAATGCAAACCGGTTAGATACAGTTGTTCTGTAGTCGAGACATCTTTCGGATCTAAAGCCGCCTTAGCCGCTTCCGGTACCTCTTTAATGTCTTCTGGCTCTGGTCTCCATTTCAACAAGCACTTACCTTTGGAATTAGAGATAGTGACACATACGTCTTTAATCTCTATAATTTCGACCTTTTCTCTCAAATCATTTTCAGGAGTAACATCTCTGATAATATCAAGGACTGTATTCCCAAATTGAGTTACAGTTATATGAAGTCCGGTTTGTGTTGACGTAGCAAATACCTTCAAAATTGCACAGTCCACTCCGATTTCAATATTCATCAATATGTCTTCAGAAGCATTTTTCACTACCCCCAATTCTCTATAAGGAATAAAATATTGAACAAATGTTTTTTCCTCATAAGGTTGCAGCCATGTAAAATCAGGTTGATTGTCTGTGTACACACCGGCCATTAGCTCAATATACGGACCATCTGTATCCGTTAAGTTACGATCCCATGCTTGGCCAAAGTCTCCATTACCCCATGTCCATTGTTTCTTACCTGGTGAAATATGGTGGTTTGCCACATGTAAAACTCCTGCACGTGTATCGTTCTCGTATCCACCTACAAAGTTATATTTTGAACGTATAGCCATATATGAAGTAGGTACAGGGATATTTTTATAACGAGAGATATCAACTCCGGAGGAATAATCCATTTTATAATAGGTTCCCGTAGCAATAGGATAACGAGAGACGTCACGTTTACCATGGTCGAAAACTGCATTAACATCTTCGGGAAACACCGACTGATAATATTCATTCACTGCAACAGCAGGATTGGCCCACCACAAGAATGTTTGAGGGAAAGGAGTCGGATTATATACTTTCCCTTGTATTTCAAGTCGGGCACATCCCGGACGTAATGTAAAACCAGCCATACCTTTTTGATGGAACATACGTTCTCTTTCATTTACCCAAACGATTGCACTACCATCTTCTTTCTTTTCTATATGATAGTCAACCGGCAAATAAGTGCTCGGACGATGGTGTTGTGGCCAGTTAAACTCAATACCTCCAGAAATCCACGGTCCGGTTAATCCCACCAAAGCCGGTTTAATGACATGATTATAATATATAAAATGACGTTGTTTCACCTTGTCATACGCCATTTGTACGCGTCCTCCCAATTCGGGCAAAATCATGACTTTGATATATTCATTTTCCAGATAGATTACATGATAACTTTGCTCCTTACAAGTATCTTCTATCTTTTCAATAACAGGATATGGATAAACGACTCCACTACTACCTTGATATACCCGCTTCTCAAGAAACATGGGATTTTTCTCGGCTTTACCGATAGCATAGGTAGGAAGAAGAATATCCTCCTCCCAAACTTTTACTTCTTCAATCATGTTTTATCTATTTTTTTATTAATTCTTTTTCTAATTCTTCTAATGTCTTTCCTTTTGTTTCAGGCAAATTTGACCGGATAAAAAGAAAGCCCGCCAAACAAATGCCACCATACAACCAGAATATACCTGCTGCTCCTACAGATTCATTAAGAATAGGGAATGTATACGTCAAGAGGAAGCAGGCCACCCATAAAAAAAATGTTGAAAGAGCCATTGCCATTCCCCGTATTCTCACCGGAAATATTTCAGAAAGTACTACCCAGACAACGGGAGCTAATGACATGGCATAACAAGCAATGGCCAATATGACAAGCAACAACATTGGCCATCCGCTCACCCCGCAATAATAACATGTACCCAAAATAAGATAGATTGCCGCCAATCCAATTGAACCTATAAACATTAGATTCCGGCGTCCCCACTTATCCACAGTGTAGATAGCCACAAATGTAAAAATAACATTGGTAACACCTGTCACCACAATATTCATCAAAACATCAGAGACTTGATAACCAGCTGCGGAAAATATTTCGTGCGCATAATTGAAAATAACATTAATACCACACCATTGCTGAAAGATAGCCAGTACGATACCTATTATCAGCACTTTTCGAACTGACAAATGAAAAAGTTGTCTCCAATTGCTTTGCTGTTGCTGCTCTGTAACTAGCCGAATTATCTCTGACGAGGTCTGCTTTGCATAATCATCTCCACCTATTCGAGCTAAAATGATTTGCGCTTTATCCATCTGTTGATTAGCCGCTAACCAACGCGGGCTTTCAGGGATCATAAATGCAAGAATAAAAAACAGCCCTGCAGGAACCAACTCTCCCCAAAACATCCATCTCCAAGCCCACTCCACGCTTTCCGCACTAAGAGTAGTTGAATCCGCCGCATAATACTCTCCTATCTGCCAATTAGCAAGTTGAGCCATCAATATACCTAATACAATAGTTAATTGATTTAAAGAAACGAATTTTCCTCGAACCGGAGCTGGAGCCACTTCCGCTATATACACAGGGGATATATTGGATGCGATTCCAATGCCAAATCCACCCACAATCCGATAAAAAATAAACCAGTCAAAATCATTAACCGCACCCGTTCCATAAGCTGACAACACAAAAAGAAATGATGCAATAATCAGCATTTTTTTACGTCCATAACGGTCACTCCAACGTCCTGAGAGTAAAGCCCCAACCAAACATCCGACCAAAGCGCTACTCATAGCCCAACCTCGAAGCACAGGCAAATCTTCCAATCCCCAAAAAGGTTCATAAAAAATCTTAGCACCACCAATCACTACCCAATCATAGCCGAATAACAGCCCACCCATAGCCGAGACCAGGCAAATCAATAACAGATAAACATTATTCTTTTTCATAATATATCAATAGAAGTTGCTGCAAAGGAAAACAATAATATTTATACAGGAAATAGAAAAAAATATATAAAGATGGACTATTTTACTACTTAGCAAAATACAGACTATAAAAATAGCATAAAGACCATAAGTCAATCAGAAGAAAAAAAGTAATCACTACTATCTACTATGTTAAAATGCAATATAACAAACTGACTATATTTATAATATATATATATTTGTATTCATTTACATTGCTAATTTTCTACATAGCTTATACATAATTAGCCATAAAACTCTAATAACACTTTCAATAATAATACTATGATTAAGAAAAAAGATGGATTTAGCGGCGAAAGAGCAGTTGTACTTCCCCAGTTCATTATACATGAAATGGAAGAAAATCCCGTATCGACTCATTTACATATTACCGATATCGGCTATTACCCCAAAGCAAAATTTCACTTTATCGAGCGGTCAGAGCCTATCTCCCAGTATGTATTTATTTATTGTTATGAAGGTAAAGGATGGTATCAACTAAATGGAAAAAGATATACTGTCAATGCCAATGAGTATTTCATCTTGCCTGCTGGAATTCCTCACTCCTATGGTTCTGCTGATGATTCACCATGGACTATCTATTGGATACACTTCAAAGGGAAGCTGGCTCCCTATTTTTCTGCGCAATGTTCACATCCCATAGAAATCAAACCTGGAATACAGTCCCGGATTAATAACCGAATAGACATGTTTGAGGAGATTTTGCATACGCTAGGAATGGGCTATAGCCACGAAAACCTATTGTATACCTGCTCCATTTTCTATCACTATCTTGGAACATTAAGATATCTCCAGCAATATAGAGGAGCCGTTCAACAGGATTCAAACTCTACAGATATAATCATTGAAACAATACATTACATGAAAGAGAACATTGAACGAAAACTAACACTCCAAGAAATCGCCAAACATACAGGATATTCAATTTCTCGTTTTTCTTCATTATTCAGCCAACGAACAGGATATTCCCCCCTGACTTATTTTAATATGCTCAAAATCCAACAGGCATGCTATCTGTTGGACTTCACAAACATCAAAATTAACCAAGTCTGTTACAAAATAGGCATTGACGATCCTTATTACTTCTCACGTCTATTCAATAAAATCATGGGAATGCCTCCTAAAGAATACAAAAAACTCAAAAAAGGCTGAAGAAGACCATATTATATCTCACTATTAATCCTCCTTTTTAGTGGATTAAAAAGGAGGATTAATACAGAAACCGGATTTTATATTTTACTGTGCCTTAATTTTTGCCAAATATTTTTTATTTGCCATTTATTAAAGGACTGATATTCATCTGAGAAATACATATAATCAATTTATATGAAATCCCAATTCGGGACGCTCTTTTAAATATGTTATTAAATCCCGCCCCACCGAAAGCTTAATTGGACGAGAAATCAAATCAATTGACATGTGGCTTACATCAGCATCATCCGTCACTTTAAAATACAATTCTGTATTTCCCGGATGTTCCTTAGTCAGAGTGGCAAGTTCAGTAACCAAAGCCGAGTTCAAGACTGACAGAGGAATGATAATCGTGATCTTCTGCACCAGTTCTTCTTTCACGTCGGGAAGAAGCTCCATAGAAGTGATTTTCACTTCCAATTCATCCTGCCGCCATTGTTTCGCTTGGCAACGGGCTTTAATATATAGGAACGTTCCTTCGTTGAGATATCCCTGATAAGTCACCCAGTCATTTCCCCAGAATGGGATTTCGGTAGAACCGGAATAATCTTCAATCTTAGCAATACCATACGGATTTCCATTCTTGCTGACTCCGCGACGAACACTAGTCACAATCCCTCCCATCGTTATTTCACGACCAACAAGTGCAGCTTTATCTTCCAAATCCGCCATCCGTGTATTGCAGACATGTTCCAATACGATAGAAAATTCATCCAACGGATGAGCGGAAAGATAGATACCGACCAAATCACGCTCACGATTCAGCCGATCAAGATCACTCCAACGTTCCACACCTTGAGGAATTTCAGGAGTTGCAACATCAATAACGTTTTCACCACCGAACAAAGAATTGACAGCAGCTGCCTTATCTGCCTGATAGCGGTTACCATAGCGCATCAATGTTTCCAGAAATACTTCACCTTTAGAGTTTACAGCAAAATATTGTTCCCGCTTCAGTTCAGGAAAACTATCAAACCCTCCGGCTAATGCCAGACATTCCATATTTTTCTTGTTGCAGGCATTCAGGTTGACACGTTGCACAAAGTCGAATATACCGAGGAAAGGACCATTCTTACTACGTTCCTCCATAATACTTTGTACAGCAGCTTCACCTACACCTTTGACAGCACCAAGTCCGAAACGAATATCACCGTCATGATTTACAGTAAATTTCAGGTTACTTTCGTTTACATCCGGTCCCAGCGTCTGAATACCCATTGCCTTACATTCGTCCATCAGTTTCGTAATATCGGTAATGTTCGACAAGCTTCGACTCATCACTGCAGCCATATATTCAGGAGGGTAATTTGCTTTTAGATAGGCTGTTTGGTAAGCTACCCACGAATAACAAGTAGCATGTGATTTATTGAAAGCATAAGACGCAAACTTTTCCCAGTCGGTCCAAATCTTTTCAAGCACTTTCGGGTCGTGTCCGTTCTTACGCCCACCTTCAATAAATTTAGGTTTCATGTGATCCAGCTTGTCACGCAACTTCTTACCCATGGCTTTACGGAGTGCATCAGACTCACCACGGGTAAAGTCAGCCAATAAACGTGACAGAAGCATCACCTGTTCCTGATAAACCGTAATGCCATACGTATCCTTCAAGTATTTCTCCATTATCGGAATATCATACTCAATCGGCTTGCGTCCATGTTTACGGTCGATAAAATCAGGTATATAATCCATTGGTCCCGGACGATAAAGGGCATTCATGGCAATCAAATCTTCGAATGTAGAAGGCTGCAATTCGCGCAGGTACTTCTGCATACCGGCAGATTCAAACTGAAATGTACCAATCGTACGTCCGTCACTATATAATTTATATGTAGCCGGGTCAGAGATGTCTATCGCATCAACGTCTACTTCAACATTACGACTTAAACGGATATTTTCAACGGCCTCTTTGATAATAGACAAAGTTTTCAGGCCAAGGAAGTCCATCTTAATCAATCCGGTATCTTCAATCACCGAACCTTCATACTGGGTAACAAGCATTTTTTCGCCCGTTTCCTTATCATCAGCAGTGCTGACAGGTACCCAATCGGTGATATCGTCACGACAGATAATCGTACCACAAGCATGTACACCTGTACCACGCACGTTACCTTCAAGCATCTTAGCATACTTGATCGTATCTCGAACCAACGGATCGGATGATGCTTCCGCAGCTTGCAGTTCGGGAACATATTCAATCGCATTCCGCAAATTCAATTTCTTATCAGGAATTTTATCTGGCACTAATTTAGCCAATCGGTCAGACTCCGAAAGAGGTAGCTTTTGCACACGGGCAACATCCTTGATAGCTAACTTAGTAGCCATTGTACCATAAGTGATGATATGAGCAACTTTTTCCTGACCATATTTATTCGTTACCCAACGAAGTACTTCACCACGTCCGTCATCATCAAAGTCGACATCAATATCGGGCAAGGAGATACGGTCCGGATTTAAGAAACGCTCAAACAGCAAATCGTACTGGATAGGGTCGATTTTCGTAATCCCCAGACAATAGGCCACTGCCGAACCAGCAGCCGAACCACGCCCCGGACCAACCGACACACCCAGTTCCTTACGTGCCGCATTGATAAAATCCTGTACAATCAAAAAGTATCCGGGGAAACCCATCGTTTTCATGATATACAGCTCGAAGTTCATTCGTTCTTTAACTTCTTCCGACAGAGGTTCGCCATAAATTCTCTTGGCTCCGTCAAAAGCCAATTTAGCTAGATAATCCCCTTCAAGTTTAATACGATAAAGTTTATCATAACCACCCAGGCGTTTAATTTTCGCTTTCGCATCCTCTTCACTCAATACCACATTACCATGTTCATCCTGAGTAAATTCGTCAAACAGGTCTTTTTCCGTAAACTTCGCCCGATACCCTTCTTCCGTTCCAAAATCTTCGGGAATAGCAAAAGTAGGCATGATAGGTGCATGATCGATGGAGTAATATTCTACCTTGTCAAGAATCTCCAGTGTATTGCTCAACGCTTCGGGCACGTCAGCAAAGAGTTCGTTCATCTCTTCTCGTGTCTTCATCCATTCCTGCTTGGTATAAAGCATACGAGTAGGATCATCCAAGTCCTTACCAGTACTCAAACAGATCAAACGGTCGTGCGCTTCCGCATTCTCTTCATCTACAAAGTGAACATCATTCGTACAAATCAGTTTAACATTGAACTTCTTAGCATATTCAATCAGATATTTGTTCACATTCACCTGCAACGGATAACATTCGTGATTGGCACGGGGAACAGTCGCTTTATGACGTTGTAACTCCAAATAGTAGTCATCACCAAACAAGTTCTTATACCATTGAATAGCCTCTTCAGCCTCTGCAAATTGCCCGGCAGTAATTCGTTTCGGCACTTCACCACCAAGACAGGCCGAACAGATAATAAGTCCCTCGTGATATTTTTCCAGTTCGCTGCGGTCAGTACGCGGACGCATATAATATCCGCGCGTCCATGCGTGCGATACTAATTTAATAAGATTATGATAACCTTTTTCATTCTTAGCTAATACGATCAGGTGATAACCACTTTGGTCGGGTTTACCCTCTTTTAAGTCCATAGTGCGGCGCGCAACATACATTTCACAACCGATGACAGGTTTGAAAAGCTTATTTTCCGCTTCCACTATCTTAGCTTTACATGCAGCAATCTCCGCCTCTTTATCCGCACACTCTATTGTGCCGGCCTCAATTCCTGCAATTCGCTTCTTCAAATCTTTGACTTCACCTCTTGGACCGCTGTTCTTTTTATTGACGTAGTTCGTAAATTCCTTGATACCGAACATATTTCCATGATCGGTCACGGCAATCCCCTTCATCCCGTTTTGCATCGCTTTATCGACCAGACGAGCTACGCTAGCCTGACCATCCAACAGAGAATATTGAGTATGGACATGTAAATGAACGAAATCCTGCATAATGATAAGTAGTTAAATTGAAGGCATAAAATTACTACCTCTTGGGTTATAAACAAAAATAATCCTCAAAAAGTTATCAACATTCACATTTCTATGCTCATTTACTTGCTGATTTTTTAAATTAAGTATATTTTTGCAGACAATATCATTAAACAGCATTCATGGGCCGACTAAAAAAATTAAAAAAAATACGTATTCACCGCGAAGGAACACATATATTATGGGCTAGCTTCTTGCTATTGCTATTGATTAATGCAGCTCTTTATTGGGGAATCGATTGCAAAATACCTTTTTATGTGGTAGCAGTAGCGAGTATAGCAGTCTATCTGCTGATGGTGAATTTCTTTCGATGTCCGATCCGTCTCTTCGGGCAGGACACTGAAAAGATTGTCGTAGCACCCGCCGATGGAAAAATCGTCGTCATCGAAGAAGTTGATGAAAACGAATATTTCCATGACCGCCGCTTAATGATATCCATCTTCATGAGCATTGTGAACGTACATGCCAACTGGTACCCGGTAGATGGTACTATTAAAAAGGTAGCGCATCATAATGGAAACTTTATGAAAGCATGGCTGCCGAAAGCCAGCACAGAAAACGAACGTTCTACGGTAGTGATCGAAACTCCGGAAGGAGTGGAAGTACTCACCCGGCAAATCGCCGGAGCAGTGGCACGCCGTATTGTCACCTACGCTGAAGTAGGAGAAGAATGTTATATTGACGAACACATGGGATTTATCAAATTCGGTTCCCGTGTGGATGTGTATCTACCCATCGGCACAGAAGTATGTGTCAGCATGGGACAATTAACGACCGGTAACCAAACGGTTATCGCCAAACTTAAATAATTCTGTCACAATGACAAACATTATTAAAAATAGTATTCCAAATACTGTAACCTGCCTGAACCTTTTCTCCGGTTGTATTGCCTGTGTCATGGCTTTTGAAGCAAAATATGAACTGGCTCTACTTTTCATCGCTTTAAGTTCTATCTTCGATTTCTTCGACGGATTGTTGGCTCGTGTACTCAATGCCCATTCCATTATTGGAAAAGACTTGGACTCATTGGCTGATGATGTCAGCTTCGGGGTTGCTCCTTCACTGATCGTATTCTCTCTATTCAAAGAGATGTACTATCCGGCAAATATGGAATTCATCGCTCCTTATCTACCTTATTTGGCATTCTTGATTTCTGTTTTTTCAGCATTGCGTCTGGCAAAATTCAACAATGATACACGGCAGACGAGTTCTTTTGTCGGACTTCCGGTACCTGCCAATGCTCTGTTTTGGGGCTCATTAGTGGCAGGGGCACATGACTTCCTAATATCAGCCAACTGCCATCCTGTCTACCTTCTTATACTTGTCTGCCTGTTTTCCGGACTGCTGGTATCAGAAATACCGATGTTTTCTTTGAAATTTAAAAACCTTTCATGGAATGACAACAAAATCAGTTTTATATTCCTGATTATCTGCATTCCCCTCCTTATATTTCTTGGAATTAGTAGCTTTGCTGCCATTATTGTATGGTATATTTTACTTTCACTTTTTACAAGAAAAAGTAAATAAACAATCTCTTGGCACGTTTGTTGTACTATGAGTTTTATCGAAGTAACAACATAAAAATCATAGCCCGATGCATATACTTTTATTCATACTCATTTTTATCATTGCCATTTTTGTATTTGGCCTTTCTATTGTCGGATTCATCCTAAGAACGATTTTCGGATTAGGACGCAGTTCTTCTTCATCCCGCCCGAAACAAACAGAATCAGGACGTACAAGCCAACAGGACTATGAGCAAAGGAATCACCGTTCAAATGACAATGAAGAGGAAATATATTCCGAGAATGTTCCGGAGAAAAGACATAAAAAAATATTCACCCAGGATGATGGTGAATATGTAGATTTTGAGGAAATCAAATAGACATTACACTGCTTTCATTTCCGTTTCGCCGCAAAGAACTCTTTCATTAGCGCAGCGCATTCGTCAGCCATTATCCCTTTTACAACCACTGTTTTAGGATGTAATGCCGCACCGGCATATTTCTGATAGCCCCGTTTTTCATCTTCGGCACCAAATACAAGTTTGCCTGTTTGTGCCCAAGCAATAGCTCCTGCACACATCACGCAAGGCTCAACTGTGACATACAGGGTACATTCGTTTAAATACTTACCGCCAAGCACATTGGCAGCAGCTGTAATAGCCTGCATCTCGGCATGAGCCGTTACGTCATTCAATGTTTCTGTGAGATTATGGGCACGTGCAATAATCCGCTCTTTACAAACCACGACAGCTCCTACGGGAACTTCTCCTCGCTCGGCAGCCTTACCTGCCTCTATCAAAGCCTGTTTCATGAAGTAAATATCGTCAAGCATCCCCCTCTTTATTTTTTTATCTACAATTTCTAATTTAATAATGATCCCCTATCGCCTCATATCGTGTTCACCAAAAAGGGTGGGATAATCTTCTTCCATATTCTTATGGATAAACATGAGAATCGTTTCACGAAGCCAACGTGACTTATTCGTTATCTTATATTTCTCAAGATAACGATCTACAATCAGCTGTTCTTCGTCGCTCAACAAAATGCTCATCCGTCGTTCCCTTTTGGTACACTCGACGTGCATTTTCAGGCACTTTTTACTCCTTTTTCTCATATCTTCTGCAAAATTACTTTTACTTCTGTAAATACAAAGAATAAAAGCAGTAAATTTGCAAAAAAAGATGGCTGAACATAATGATTTAGGAAAAGCCGGAGAAAATGCCGCCGTAGTTTATCTTGAACAGAAAGGATATCTTATTCGTGACCGGAATTGGAGAAGGGGACATTTCGAACTGGACATTGTAGCCGCAAAAGGTAATGAACTGATTATAGTAGAAGTGAAGACCCGCAGCAATACCCTATTTGCTGAGCCGGAAGATGCTGTAGATTTGCCTAAAATAAGACGTACAGTACGTGCAGCAGATGCCTATATCAGATTGTTCCAGATTGACACTCCTGTACGCTTCGATATCATTACTGTAGTAGGCGACAACAGGAATTTCAAGGTTGAACATATAGAGGAAGCGTTTTATCCTCCTTTATATTAAAAAATGCTGGAACTTTATTCATCATTATAAAAGCTGTGAAATTCGTGCTTTAATTTATGATATAAACTAATTATGAAAACATATTATAATTATTAATTCATTATGAATGTAGAAACTGTCAGAGAATACTGCTTGAACAAGAAAGGAGTCACCGAATCTTTCCCTTTCGATGATGTATCACTGGTTGTAAAGGTTATGAACAAAATGTTTGCTCTCATTGACCTGGAAGAAGCTAATCACATCGCACTAAAATGTGATCCGGAAAAAGCAATCGAACTGCGTGAACATTATTCGGGAATTGAAGGAGCTTATCATTTTAATAAAAAATACTGGAATAGTGTCCGCTTTGACAGTGACGTAGACGATAAATTGATGAAAGAGCTTATCGATCACTCTTATGATGAGGTAATCAAGAAATTTACTAAAAAGTTACGCACAGAATATGATGCCCTCCCCTGATATATTCCCGGTTCCATTGATTCGTATCAGCGAGACGAACTCCACCAACAATTATTTGCAGTCTCTCTGTTCTGAACAGAAGTTGGAGGAATTAACTGTCGTTGTCGCCGATTTTCAAACTTCCGGTCGGGGACAGCGTGGCAATTCTTGGGAATCAGATCCTGGCAAGAACCTTCTTTTCAGCACCGTTATCTTCCCCGAGTTTTTGGAAGCACGACGTCAGTTTCTCATTTCACAGATTATATCTTTAGCTATTAAAGAAGAATTAGATACATATACCACCGACATTTCTATCAAATGGCCGAATGATATTTATTGGAAAGAAAAGAAAATATGTGGGATGTTGATAGAAAACGATCTGATGGGGCGGAACATCAGTCAAAGTATTGCAGGAATCGGAATTAATATTAATCAGGAAACATTTCACAGTTCTGCTCCTAACCCCGTTTCACTGCTACAAATCACAGGAAAAAAGTATGCTCTACTCGAAATACTGAAAAATATCATGCTGCGTATCCAATCTTATTATGGCTTGCTCAAAAAAGGTGATACGACATCAATAGCCTGTCAATATGAAAAATCTCTTTTCAGAAGGGAAGGACTGCATCGATACAAAGATGCCAACGGAGAATTTCTTGCACGAATCGTTTGTGTAGAACCAGAAGGAAGGTTGATTTTAGAAGATGAGATGCTGATGAAAAGAGACTATATGTTTAAGGAAGTGGAATATTTACTGAAATAAGCTATCCTATTCCAGATCAAAACATTATCTTTGGAACGTGCGTTTTTATATAAAACTCTTTCATTTATGAAAACAAAACTAATTTTCTTCCTTCCATTGTTATGGATATTAATAGGATGCGATGATTCAGATTCTGCAACATTAAATATATCAGAATCAAAGTTTGATAACATCAGCGCAAGCGGTGAATCATTAACGATAGATATTACATGTAGTTCTTCATGGACTGTAACAAGTAATAAACAATGGTGTATTCCTAATACACAAAAAGGAGAAAACGATGGAAAGTTAATCCTGACTGTCAACGCTAACTTGGAATCCAGTCCCAGAACCGCAACTATCACTATTATAAGTCACAAAGTTAACAAAACGGTTCAAATCATTCAAAAAGGCTCTACCAATACAGCAGAAGAATACCATTATGAACTCCCTGTAATCTTCCATGTATTATATAAAGAAAAAAATGATCCGCTTCAATACGTTAGCCAAAGCCGTTTAAACAATATACTCAATACAGTAAACAGCTTATATAAAGATGCAACTAAAAGTGTAGACATGAATCTGACTTTTACACTTGCAACTAAAAATCCGAATAATGAGGTTCTACCCACTCCAGGTGTAGAATATAAAGAATGGCCAGATAACTATCCCATTGACTGTGAAGTTTTCATGAATGATAATTCGGGCAAGTATGTTGATTTTTTATGGGATCCTAACCAATATATCAACATTATGATATATAATTTTGCGTCAGATCCCAACTCTAATTCAACTATATTGGGAATATCTCATCTTCCTTTTTCCACCATCAATAATAACTTTTTGGAAGGACTTAATTCTACACAATACACTCACCTAGAAAAGAATAATCTGAAGTTTCCTTATTGTGTATCCGTCAACAGTTTATTTATTAATGAACCATCTGGCACTAAATATTCTGAAGCCGATATCAGAGTAACCTTAGCTCACGAGTTAGGTCACTATCTGGGCTTACGCCATGTGTTCTCTGAAGAAGAATCTGGTGGTTTATTAGATGAATGTAAAGACACCGATTATTGCAAAGACACTCCTTCTTATAATAAGATAGAATATGATAATTGGCTCAATGAACTGCCAGGAACTAGTTATGAATTAGAATATTTATGCCAAAGAAGTAACTGCCAAGATACTAAATTTATATCTAAAAATATTATGGATTACTCCTACAGTTATTCAAACCAATTCACTCAAAATCAACGTGAACGTATCAGACATGTCTTATCCTATAGTCCTCTGATACCTGGACCGAAAAAAGGAGACATTGATACCCGAGCACTTAATGAAAGTCCCTTGGATTTACCAATACGCACTATAAAATAACAAATTGAGTATAATTGAAAAGAGGTGAACCACTTAGCGATTCACCTCTTTTTCTATCCTCAATATCTTATCCAATGTCTTTTGAGCTTCTGTTGATGGAAAACGCAAAATAACTTTCTGCAAAGAGTTACGCGCTTTCTCATACCGGGTAGTGAACAACTTCGATAATCCATCCCGGTAACGGGCATACTGCATTTTAGTGGGAGAAGAAAGTTTCTTATAATCCGTCTCCAGCTTTCTCTTCTCCTGTTCCGCTGTCAAATAATAATAGTTACCTAAAAAGATATTAGCCGCCAGATTATCCGCCTCAAGTTGCAGTATTTTTTCGTACATACGCAAAGCATCTTTTTCCTGCCCGCGACATACCTGCATTTCCGCGCAAGCTTCCAAACAATCTACATTATTAGGAGTCTTTTGCAGTAATTCCTTGTAAAATAAATAGGCTTTATCGTAATTCCGATTCTTTTTATAGGCAAGCGCTAATTCTGTAGCCAGTTTGGAGCTAATTTCACTGTTCTTGTCTACATTCGTCCAATAATACATTTCCGTACGGTCTATATTCAGAGCGATAGTCTGCCGGAAATAGCTCACAGCCTGCCCATTCTGCCCTGCCTCAATGGCAGCAGACACTTTTTGTAACATCTCATCAACCGACTGCGCATTCAGCACCAGCGGCAATGAAAATAAAGAGATAAGAAAAATAGTTAAGGTCCTCATAATCCATCTGATTGCTATTTAGTTCGTGACACACAAAGATACAATAAAAAAATAAAAAATGTACCTTTGTTCGCGAAAAGAACAATCAATTTGATAAAAGTGTTTTTATACAATGACAGATAAAAAAAAATCCTCCGTAAACAGACGAATATTACAGATAGCCATCCCATCGATTATATCGAATATTACCGTTCCGCTACTGGGACTTATCGATGTCACGATCGTAGGACATCTCGGTTCTCCGGCGTACATTGGAGCCATTGCAGTAGGAGGAATGTTATTCAATATTATCTACTGGATTTTTGGATTCCTGCGCATGGGGACAAGTGGAATGACTTCACAAGCGTACGGCCAGCATAATTTAAACGAAATCACCCGGTTACTACTACGTTCCGTTGGAGTAGGATTGTTTATAGCACTTTGCCTATTGATACTCCAATATCCTATCCTGAAACTGGCATTTACACTGATACAAACCACACCGGAAGTCGAGCAATTGGCAACGACTTATTTCTATATCTGTATTTGGGGAGCCCCAGCCACATTAGGACTTTATGGATTCGCCGGCTGGTTTATCGGGATGCAGAATTCACGCTTTCCCATGTATATCGCTATTACTCAAAACATTGTCAACATTGTGGCCAGTCTATGTTTTGTCTACTTATTGGATATGAAAGTGGCAGGAGTGGCAACAGGGACTTTAATTGCTCAATATGCAGGTTTCTTCATGGCTATTCTGCTATATATGCGCTATTACAGTGCACTTAAAAAGCGGATTGTATGGAAAGAGATCATACAGAAACAAGCCATGTACCGTTTCTTTCAAGTTAACCGGGACATATTCTTCCGTACCCTCTGTCTTGTTATAGTCACTATGTTTTTTACTTCTGCAGGAGCCGCCCAAGGAGAAATCGTATTAGCTGTAAACACCTTGCTCATGCAGTTATTTACTTTGTTTTCGTACATTATGGACGGATTTGCTTATGCTGGTGAAGCACTGGCCGGTCGTTACATAGGTGCTAAAAATCAAATAGGCTTGCGTAACACAGTACATCAACTTTTCTATTGGGGATTCGGTCTTTCACTGGTATTCACAATTCTCTATGCAACTGGCGGAAAAGAATTCCTGGGATTACTAACCAATGACACTTCAGTAATCAGTGCTTCAGACACTTATTTTTACTGGGCACTGATTATTCCGTTAGCCGGTTTCTCCGCTTTCCTATGGGATGGCATTTTTATCGGTGCCACTGCTACCCGGCAGATGCTTTACTCCATGTTAGTCGCTTCTGCCAGCTTTTTTGGGGTCTATTACGCTTTCCATCCACTTTTAGGAAATCATGCTCTATGGTTGGCTTTTCTCATTTATCTTTCACTGCGAGGAATTGTACAAACCCTTTTGGGAAGGCAAATAATGAAAAAAGTAATCGCATCCCAGTGAGGCTATCCGATAAATTATCTCTATATTTGCGGCAAACAATAAAAAGCAAAAGGTATGGCAAAGTATAAAAGAATCTTACTAAAGCTTAGTGGAGAGAGCTTAATGGGCGAAAAGCAATACGGCATTGACGAAAAAAGACTGGCAGAATATGCTGAACAAATCAAAGAGATCCACCAGCAAGGGGTACAGATTGGTATCGTTATCGGAGGAGGCAATATATTTCGCGGACTAAGCGGAGCCAATAAAGGTTTTGACCGTGTGAAGGGTGACCAAATGGGAATGTTGGCTACCGTTATCAACAGTCTCGCTCTAAGTTCTGCTCTTGTGGCTACCGGCGTAAAGGCACGTGTGTTGACAGCAGTACGGATGGAACCTATCGGCGAATTCTACAGTAAATGGAAAGCTATCGAATGTATGGAGAACGGCGAAGTGGTCATTATGTCCGCTGGAACGGGAAATCCTTTCTTTACTACTGACACCGGTTCTTCACTTAGAGGTATAGAAATCGAAGCAGACGTTATGCTGAAAGGTACTCGTGTAGATGGTATTTACACAGCTGATCCCGAAAAAGATCCTACCGCTACCAAATTCGACGATATTACATACGATGAAGTACTGAAACGTGGTCTGAAAGTCATGGATTTGACAGCGACTTGTATGTGCAAAGAAAACAATCTGCCAATCGTCGTATTTGATATGGACACAGTAGGCAACCTAAAGAAAGTTATCAGTGGAGAAGAGATAGGTACGTTAGTACATAACTAATTCTAAAATACACTGTACTAAATCCCGTACACGTAATAGCAAACTTCAACTATTATGTGTACGAGATTAATATAACAAACATGCAAGGATTAAATTATTATATCGTTTTCCTATACTGCATAGGGCTCATTCCAAAATATTTAGTGAATGCGCGGCTAAAATTAGATTTTTCCTGATAACCGCAATCAAAAGCGATTTCGGCAATAGTCTTGTCAGTATGTTTCATCTCATTTACAGCATAATCCATTCTTGTCTTTATAATAAAGTTATAAGGGGTTATGCCCATTAACGCTTTTGTCTTTCGCGCTAATTGCGAAGAACTCATACAGAGTTCTGAAGAAAGAATTTCCAGATTAAAATCTGGATCTGCCATATTTTCCCATATTATTTCCGTCATCTTTTGCACAAATGGATTGATGTATTTTCCCTCATAATCGTTGCTTACACTGTCCTGCTGTCCTTTCAGAGTTGCATACTTCTCCCACCATTTTCTTCTGTTGGATAAAATATTGCTAACACGTGCTTTAAGTATAGGAGCACTGAAAGGCTTGGTGATATAATCATCTACTCCCACATAAAAACTCTTCAATATCTGCCGCTCTTCATTTAGAGCAGTCAATAAAATGACTGGAATATGATTAATACGTTCATCACTCTTTATTTTCTCCAAAAGTTCTGTTCCATCCATTTCTGGCATCATTACATCACTAATAATTATATCTGGGATATATTCTAATGCTTTCTCCATTCCGTCCATTCCATTTACTGCCTCAATAATTCTGAACTCCGGAATCAATATAGACTTTATAAATAAACGCATATCACTATCATCTTCCACCACCAAAATGAGACCGCCATCACTGCATCTCGATGATTCTTCCTGAACGTCCACCGCTTTCTCTACCTCAATTCCCTCTACAGATGGAACCACTTCTTCAGTCTTTCCGGAAGAAACGAAACTTGAATTAGATATTGGAAGCAAAACGGTAAAGGTAGAGCCCTTATCCTGCTCGCTATCCACATAAATATGACCACCCAACAGATGTATCAATTCTTTAGTCATATTCAGACCAAGCCCTGTTCCACCTCTATTTTTTATTCTCTTCTCGTTGATCTGATAGAAGATCGTAAAAAGTTTCTCCAAAGACTCTGCCGGTATCCCTACTCCATCATCAACCACTTTAATGGATACATACATTTTCCCTTTCTCTTGGGCTTGATCCAAAATAACAGAGATATGCCCTCCCTCATCCGTATAATTAAAAGCATTCGACAGTAAATTGTACAATATCTTATCCACCTTATCCTTATCAAAGTCTATCACCAGTTTATCAAACGATGAACTGAAAGAATAAGTCACATTCCTTTGTTCAGCATGGAATTTGAATATTTCAAAGACCTCCTTAAGAAAAGGAATAATATCTTGAGTAACAAGTTGAACCGACAACTTATTGGCTTCTATCTTCCTAAAGTCTAGCAACTGATTGATTAAACGCATCAGACGACTGGCATTCCGGTGCATGACTTCCAACAAGGATTTGTCATTCCGGTCCTTCACCTTGACCATAATATGTTCCAAAGGACCCAATATCAAGGTAAGACTTGTTCGGAACTCATGGGATATATTGGCAAACAGTTGCAGTTTCAATTCATCCGCCTCATGCTGCCGCTTCGCTTCCAGACGTTCCAGCTCAATCTTTGCTTTGATCTTTTCTCTGTTCACAAAGTAATAGAGAATGAAAATAAAGAAACCGACAAACAACGAAAAATAAATAAGGTATGCCCACCACGTTTTCCACAAAGGAGGTAAAATAACCACCTTAATCTCCGCTCCTTCTTCATTCCATACTCCGTCATTGTTAGCCGCCTTCACTTTGAATACATAATTTCCCGGCGGAAGATTTGTATAAGTAGCGTATCTTTTATCAGACTTTGTATAAATCCACTGATTATCAAACCCCTCCAACTTGTAAGCATATTGGTTTTTCCCCGGTGAGAGATAGTTCAAAGCTACAAACTGAAAAGAGAACATAGACTGCCAATGCTTCAACACGATTTTCCGTGTCTGTTCCACAGGAAGTTTCAATACCGAATTATCGCCAGGGACAACAGATTGATTAAATATCTGAAAATCTGTGATATAAACGGCAGGCACTATTGTATTTTTCTTAATTGAATCGGGATTAAAACTATTAAAGCCGTTGATTCCTCCAAAAAGTATTTCCCCGTCTCTACCTTTGGAAAAGACTCCTTGGTTAAACTCATTACTTTGCAAACCATCATTTTCGTTGAACACACGGAATGTATGTAACAAGTAGTTGAACTGTATCACACCAATAGTAGAACTAATCCACAGATTGTTTGACTCATCTTCTACAATACCCATTACCACATCTCCCACTACCTCACCCGGGCGAGTTATCAAAGAAAAGGAACTGTCCGCTCTGTTAAAACGATGCAAGCCACCCTTCGTTCCAATCCACAACGTCTTATTCTTATCTTCGTGAATGGAAGTAATGACATTATCACTAATTGATTTATTGTCTTCAGGATTTACCTCATAGTTAGCAACTAACGTACCATCTAAGCCATAATGCTTCAGCCCCCCCTCTGTCCCCAGCCAAAGTTCCCCATAGCTGTCGCGAACAATAACAGTCACTTTTTCTTCCGGATAAATCAAATTCTTGCTCTGGAACAACGGGGTAAACACTTTGGTCTGCGGATTGTAGTTTAGCGCTCCTATTTCTGTTCCTATCCATATAGATCCGTCAACATCTTCATAAAAGGCATTGACAGATCTAAAAGGAACACAATTCTTCCATGGAGACTGCATTGTTATCTCTTCATAACTCTTCTCTATTAAATCATATTTACCTATTTTGTTATGACTATAGCCAAACCACAAATTCCCCTTACTGTCTTCAAACATTACGATTTTCCAAATTTTCTCATATCGAAGATTTGTGTAGTCCACAGCCTTTACTTCATTTGTTTTTTCATTAAAACTTATCAATTTGTTCCGTCCTTTGACTAGGATTTGTCCGCTTTTATCTTTCAAAATAGAGAAAATATATCCGTCTTTCGATTCTTCATCCCAATCTTTGATGTTATATGTATTAAACTTCATCATCAATGGATTATAGAAGTGTATACCATTCCATGTCCCAACCCACATGGAACCAGATCGATCTCGATATGCACAAGTCACGCTGTTCGTCAAAAGATTCCAATCACCTTTTCCTGCAACAATATGCCTGAACTCTTGTTTCTTTCTTTCAAAAATGGAGATTCCACCGCCCTGTGTAGTTATCCACATATCCCCATTAGTATCTTCTACAATGCCCGTCACTGTTTCATGACTCAGGCTTTTGGAATCTCCATTGATATGAGTGTATTGTTTCCACTCTTTTGTCTCAGGATTTATACAAAAGAGTCCGCTATGATCCGTCCCAATCCATACATTACCGTAGCGATCATGATATTGGCATGTCAAATGCCTGCATGGCACATCTTCCGAGATGTTCGGAGAATTCATATAGTACGTAAACATCTTTGTCTTCGGGTCAAAACGATTCAATCCGCCTCCCCAAGTCGTAATCCATATACAACCGTCACGGGCTATCGCAATGGAAGTAGTGGCATTATGTGAAAGGCTGTTGCTGTTATTAGGATCCGACTCATAGCAAGAAAAGTCGCCTGTATCCGGGTTTAGACAGACAAAACCTTTCCGGTCCACAGCTATCCAAAACAAACCGTCTTTATCTTCTACTATTCCGGATATATCTCCAGCACCCAAAACTTTTGAATCTTCCAAGACACATGTGTAATTTGTAAACTTCTCCACCTCTGGATTGAACTTACTGACGATGCCGTTCAATAGACCCACCCAAAGATTGCCATGACTGTCTTCATACAAACAACGTATATTATTGCCGCCAATGCTAGTCTTGTCGAAAGGATTCCGTTTATATATCTTAAAGTCGTAACCGTCAAAACGGTTTAGTCCGTCAGTTGTCCCAATCCAAATATATCCTCTTCTATCCTGCAAGATATCGGTAATATAACTGTTTGAAAGACCGTTGGAAATGGTTAAATGTTTGAATTTCAGAGGTTGATTCTGAGCATACGGATATAAACAGAAAGCCAACATAAAGAAATAGACAAAAGTCCGTTTTGAACGAAATTCAGTCTTCACCAGACAGAACAGACAAATCAATATATCTATAAGGTTAACTCTCATAATTAAATCACTTCTTCGATACAAATATACATATAAAAAACAAATAGCCATCTGTCCGATGATTTTTATTTAGGAGAGTATCAGAAGTCCTTTTTTAGTTCTTTCAATTAAGCTGAAAAGTCCACACACCTTCACGCCACCCACCGGTAATCTTCTTCATAGATGATTGATTTACCAAAATCGTTCCCCTCGCTTTACAGCTTTCTGAAGTGCTTTCGTATTATCTACGACACTCGCGTCAGGCGAGAAGCCATAAGCAACCGCATCGACGGATTCCTCCGTAGATACAGAAACGCCCAATGGCAGTCCCCAAACAAAGCGACGAAGAATATTATCCTTTTAAGTATTCTCATTGGAAATAAGTTTTATTAGTCATTAATCGAAGATATCAATTGCTACAAACAGGATATAACATCCTCCTTGAGATCAGTTTCTATTTCAATTCTTTTTAAAATTTCATCAAACACCCTTTCTCGCGCAGCTTCAGCATCCTCCAACACTTCGAAAGAGACCGGCATTTCTAAGATCTCTTTGTCCGAAACCATAAACAATGCATCTATATCATATTTATTCGGAGGTATATTCTTATCCATATTTACCATGAGTCTAATTCTTTCCAATGTTTTCCCTTTAGCTATAAAGAGTACACAAACATAAATACTCCTATAGCCTTTTGGAAAGAATTAACATAAAGCAATGAGTTCTTTTCCTCCACTGACAGATTTACAATTATTGCAGTCCGATAAAATTCGTAAAGGCATATAAATGATTCCCGAGGCACTGCAAAATTGCATTTCGGGATCTTTTTTCAAGAACAAGATCATCTGTTAAAAAAAATAACTCTAGAGGGGTTATCAATCCCCTTCACTTTTCACCATCTCTTTCACTTTGCCTAAGAATGCTATATCATTATAGCTAATGGGGATATGTTCCAACTACCTAAATAAAATGCTATGGTGGGTTAACTTAACTCATCCTTTCTGTTTTTATCAACGAAATTTTGCTATTGACCATTAATTTTCCACAGAATATTCAAATGCACCTATATCCCAATTAGAGGGATCTCTTTTCTTTCCATTATAATCTGTATCAAACAGCAATTCTTCACTGCCAAGCAGTGTGATGGGGACAGCTCTATTTATTGCAGGAGAAGAAACCTGCAAATTAAAGTTATACTCACTACCATTTACAAACAAAGGATCTTGGTTAAGTATATCATTACTGGTCAGATTGCTCTCTGTAAAACTATTAACTCCCCCGGAATTGCCCGGTTTAAAATAGCAATAGAGATTATGACTGATATCATGCGGAGCAGCCACTTCGTGCCATATTGAAAATCTTTGTTTATTTGCTTCATTGAAAAAGAGATTGTTTTTAATCACTAAGTTTTCATTTTCCTCATTTTTGCTGTAATTAGCGATCTCTCCACCAAACCCACTAGTGGTGTTGGTGTTATAAAAGGTATTATTAACAATATAAATATTCGTAAACTTCCCGTTTTGAACATTTTGAAATACAAATCCGGACAGTTTACTATTTACTATCACATTATTATAATAATATATGTTATCAGCATGTCCACCTAGTTCGCCCGCGACAGCAAGCCCTCCCGTATTAATCGCCTTATTACCAAATACTCTTATATTACTAGATTCTCTACTTCCGGCATCCACATAAATAGCCAACGGAACTATATCATGAATATAATTATACGATATTTTCCCATCATACGAACTACCCTTGGTATCAATACCTTCCCCTCCGGCAGCTCCATCCACTGTAGAACCATATACTTCATTATGACTTATCTCAAATTGATTCGTCCTTGCCAAGGTGATGCATTCTTGACTTCCATTCCCATTCGAATCACGTTCATGTTCCTGACATGCTTTCTCCACATTATTATTTGTGATAGTCATATTGGAGGCATTTGCCACATACATTCCGGACGCTCGAGTGTTATAAGTAGAACATTTATTAATAATAATGTTATCACAATAATTCTCTACACTAAAGCCATACCATCTCGAATTTATCACTTTTAGACCTTCTATCTTTATATATTTTGCCTTGTCTATTTTAAAAACACTGGTGAAACGCTCTGATACGCCATTATGTTCGTCATCAATAATAACCTTTCCTTCATTTTTTGCAACAAAAAGAGTAGGAGCTACCTGATTACCGCTACAACGTGCGCCTATCGTCACCTGCTCATGATAAGTTCCATCCAAGATGACTACAGTATCTCCACCGGCAATCGTATTGGCCGCTTTTTGAATTGTGCGCCAAGGAGTCGATTCATTCTTTGCTTTATCATCGGAATAATTGTCGTTTCCCGTTAATGACACATAATAAGTTTTAGAATTTTGAAACGAAGGGTCTTGGGGTTGAGCACCTGAAGTTTCCTCTTTGATAATCTCTTTACTATCATCAGAAGTACAACTGCTCGTTAATAACAAGCAAACAAAAGTAAGTAATAGTATTTTATTCATCTTATTTTAAATAAAAAAAACAATACAAACCCAAACTATAACACCCATATACTTTTATACTTATTTCCATCCCCCCGAACCTATTCTTTCAACTTGTAATAGCAAAACAAAGGCCATGTATGAGGATGTGAACAATACCCTTGCACCACATGCCGATAATCGGGATATGAAACCCAGAACGCATAAAGCCCCTCCCGGTAAATCGTAGAGTTTATCTCATCAGGGGCCGTCCAGTGTCCGACCCAATAGTGAGGATAGTTTTTGGCATAGTTATCGAAAGAAAACCGGCGAAACAAGCGCCAGGCTTCTTCTTTATCAAAAGTAGCCACCCCCAGCAGAAACGGATATTCCAATGAATACCAAATGCCACAGTCTTCGCCACCTTCAATGTTCCAAAGCGGACGCTCACGGTTTCGCACTCCTATTTTCTCAGGTTCCAGAATCCGTTGTTTTATATAGGAATATAGCACCTGTTTACGTTCCGCTGGCAAAGACGGGATTTGCAGCAAATAGGATTGCGGTTCAAGACATACGTTATCGACTCCAAAATGGAGCTCGGACGCAAGATAAGCGCGTGCCGAGAAAAGACGGTCCCCAAAATCATTCATATAATCCGCTTCCAACTGGAGGCGATACTCCTCCAACACCCGGACGAACGCAAGCGCATCTTCCCGCAACGACTTTCTCAGACAATCTATGAATTTAGGAAAGACAGCTAATGCCATGGCACTGTTGAGATGTGATTCTGCCGACCATTCATATCTGTTGGGTGAATAACGATGTAGAAAGCTATCAGCCCAATCAGAATTAAGCAGACGAATCAACCCAGTAGGACCCGTCCGTATCTCATCCCTGAGATAAACAAAATACTTTTGCAGCAAGGAAAAGACTTTCTCCTTCACGCCACATTCAGCAGGGTAGATTTCAATTTCTTCCTCCAAGAAAGCATAATCAGTCGTTATGCGGAGATACTCCGCCACTGTATTCAGCATATACAACTGCTCGTCACTTTCCTTATAAATACCCGGTACCGTATAACCGAATCCAGAATTCCCCCTCTTAATCTCACCGTCACGCTCGGAATGCTTCATGACATATCGGATGCATGATTTAGCCAATGAAGGATTGTAATAGATTGCGCCCAAGGCTGCCTGCAGGTGGTCGCGATTGGCTATGTTATCACCAAAATGATAAGAATAGACCGAGCCTTGGGGAATGAATGTTTCATGATAGTATTCACTATATTTGGCCGACGCCTCCACCGCATGGGCATTCCACAACAACTCCCGACGAAGCACTTCATCTTTTTCTTGCGTGAGGTCGGGCAGACGTGTCCTCCACAATGCGGCGAAAGCTCCCGCACGGTTTGTCTCGTCAGCATCCCGCAAAAAGTTTTCTACCTGACGCCCGACGGAACCGTACTCTTTTTCATCAAACAGCCCGATTACAATTTGCAAGGTTCTGCTCTCACCGGGAGCCAATGACAGATAGCATACAGACTCCAGTTCATTGCTTCCATATCCTCGCACAGATGAGTCAATATTCTCCTCACCTTTGACATGCATAAATACCGATGGAGGATTTATATCGTACATGTAGTGCTGGCATTCTGTTTCAGGTAACACCAAAAAGCGATTGGCACAAGCTCCTATCCGAGCTACGGCATTATCGCCATCTTGTCCTACCTCAAATTTTACAGGATAGCGCATAGGGCGCTCGCAAGGTGAATGAAGTTGCATGTTCATGCTCACATAATTCACGGGCATGCTCTCGGCATACTTCACCGCCAAGGTCTTCTGACCTCTATTATGCAAAGTAACCGAAATGAGGAAAGAAGGCGTTCCCTCATTGATATTCTCGGAGGGGCGTACTGAAAGGAGACGGGTGCAGGACACTCCTTCATCCAACTCATAATCGTAACGAGCAAACCCTACTCCAAAGAGGCGTTTTACTCGCTTGGAATCCGATGCAATGGAATTCACTCCTACAAGCTCCGTCTGTTGGCTCTTCTTTCCATGAGTGAGTATCACATAAGCCTCATTACTGCCATAGTTTGGCTGCCCCTCATTGAAGTTAATACGCGCCCAGACTCTCTGCGCCGTCATGAACTGAAAGATACCACTGACATGGGTAAACAGCCCCAACCGATAGTTGCCCAACAAGAAGTAAGGATCCGCAGGCAGATTCGATTCGTTGCCTTCATTGTCGAGTGCCTGAAAAGGCAAATCTCCCAGATATCGGTAGGCGGGAAATCCCTGAATTGTGGAAGTCCATTCTCCAATCTGCTGACCTTTCATTGAAGAAAAGGATAAAAAAGATATAAGAACTAATATCAGACAATGTCTCATTTGTTTTTCCATGGATTAAATGTGCGAACCCTCTTTAAACAATACCATCGGCTCATCTATGCGCCCTCCTGTCATTGCTCAAAAGCCCCTCGATCTCTTCCCGCTCCTTTTGGACGTTTCTTTCCTTGATGATCCGTAGGCTGCGCCACGTCGTCCGTACCGGAATGCAAAGCCGGACTTCCTTTTTTCAGTTTAAAATCTCCGATGGAGAGATTTATATGAGGATTTACAAAACGAGGATCAGCAACAATGTCGTGTTCTCCTTTAAAAACATTCTGGTCTACAGGATAAATATTATAGTCCCAACGAATGTCTGTGTTCTTATTATTAGAGGTCACTTTTCCACCGGGACGGGGAACGATGATATTATTTAGAATTACAATGTCATGTGAACGATTAGGAAACAGTTCCTGATAATCTACTGAGGTACCGTTCCAATACGTTGTATTGTTGATAATATCTACATGAGAAGTACGGAAAGTGTGTATACCCGATCCCCCGTTATAGGCACTTACATTGTTGGCTATCAAGGAGCGATTCTTCCAGATGGGTCTTGAAGTTTTTTTATCGGATACCGTTCGTTGTGTTCCAGACTGAGAAGTTTGCTCCACCACAGCGTCAGCATTGGGATTGGTGGCTCCTTGCCCGTTTTGATCGGTTACGTCGAGTAGAATTCCATTGCCATCACTCAATTTTCCTGTTCTTCCCCAAGGAACAAAGCATTTATTATTCCACACCAAGTTACGTTGGATGATAACATGATAACCGGGTGCATCGTCGAAAGCCCAGTTATTAAGAAAAGTAATTCCCGAACCAGCATACCGCATGAACCACGCATTGTCAAAAACCTTACAGTCCTCAATTGTTACATAATCTGTTTCAATAGCGGTAATTCCACCACCACACTTAGCTACTGTACAATTACGTATAATGACATGATGCGGTTTATCATTTGGACAGTTGTTACGCCCATTGACGAATATTCCGTTTGTATTGAAAACAGCACTTGGGGTGGGCTTTTGCGCATCTGCCAAAGCATGTATAAGAGCGATAGAATCATTCTTACCTATCACGGTAAGTCCTTCAAGTATGTGATATGAGGCTTCTACCGTGATACCTCCCCAACCGACTGGATGTATTTCAGGGGTATGACCTGGTATAGCTTGCCAAGTTATCCAAGCATCGGGTCTTCCCGATTTCTTTATCAACAGTACGGAACTGCCGTTCGAGTCATCTTTGTCGGTGTATATGCCATTGCCAATGCGTACTACATCGCCAGGTTGTACCAAAGTTGCTGCCTTCTGCAAGGTGCGAAAAGCTGTTTTTTCTGTTTTTCCGTCGTTGGTATCGCTACCGACACCGGTTACGTACCATACCTGCGCCTGTACAAAAGTAATTGTCAGGGTAAAAAGAACGATAAGAGTTAGAATTCGTTTCATTTTAATATTCATTTTAATATTTAGAACTATATAAGAGTTATTAAATCATCACCCCACTGTACAGTATACAAATTTGTGTCTACCTTTCAACTTGGTGTTTTATCCGTTATTTTAAAAGAGTAGTTTATCCAGATTTGCCTATATGTTTTTTTATTTTATTTACTATTATCTAAGAAATGACAGAATAGGAAAGAAGGGGTTGTGTCAAAATGCTGGCACAACCCCCATCCTAAGATGATGCTTAAGGTGATTATCTATGCCTACATGAACAATATCTATTCTTGCCGTAAAATAGAGAAGCTTCTTCTTCGTGACATTCATTATATCTGGCTTTCCGGTAATGAGCATCCGGATTTTATCACGATCAACCGTTTTCGTAACCGTGTAAAGGAGGAGATAAATCATGTATTCACCCAGTTGGTTCTTGTTCTTGCCGACAAAGGTTTCATCAGTCTTGACGTGGAGTATATCGACGGCACTAAGATTGAGTCCAAAGCCAACAAATATACTTTTGTCTGGCGCAAGAGTGTTGAAAAGCACCGTGCGAAGTTGCTGGACAAGATTCGCATCCTTTTGAAACAGGTGGATGAAACTATCGCACAAGAGAACTCGGTAAAAGACACCTCAGTTGAATTTACTCCCGCCATGCTTCTCTGATATAGTGAATGAACTTAAAGAAGCCCTAGAACGCCAGCCTGCAACAAAGGATAAGGAGCAGAAGAAAGCCCTTCGTGAAAAGAAGAAACAACTCAGGGAACTTGAAGGGTATCGTGACAAGCTTATGGAATACAACAGTCACCTTGATACCCTTGGAGAACGTAACTCCTATTCCAAGACCGATCCTGATGCCACATTCATGCGCATGAAAGAAGACGCCATGAAGAACGGGCAGACCAAGCCCGGATATAATTTGCAAATAGGTACTGAAAACCAATTTATTATAGACTTCATTTACATTTGCAGTATTAAATATCACAATAAAATATAAGTGTATATTTGAAAAGAAGAGTTGCAGTGAACTAACTTTGACACTAGTCTTAAATGACTATAGGCTGAATCAGACTGCAACTCTCTTAATAGGAGAACCTGGCCAGTTAGAATTGTAGGTTCACGACCTAATAAATGTATTAGCTGTTTCTCCTTCATGTTTAATACTGTAAATACAAAGTTATGAATTATTCTCATTTTGTAGGTCTTGATGTAGGAAAAAAAACTTTCGATGCATCATTAATGTCTGCGGACGAAAAAGAGTTGTCTCACAAGTCTTTTGATAACACTCCAGAAGGGATCCAATCTTTATTGGATTGGATAGCTGGTTATCATCTCTCTTTATCCAAACTCTTATTCTGTGCTGAAAACATGGGAAGTTATGTCACAGAGTTATCTGTTTCCAGTGTCTCCATGGGATTTTCCCTGGCTTTGGTTTGCCCGTTGACCATCAAGAAGTCCATAGGCTTGCAACGAGGCAAAAATGACCGCATTGACGCCAAAAGAATAGCGAACTATGCGGTATTACACTATCGAAAACTGGAGTTATACAAATTGCCTGACAAAGACTTGGTGAGACTACGAGGATGGATTATTATACGTGACAATTTGGTCAAGCAAAAAGTATCAAGCATAAAGTTATTGGAAACATTCTCCCAGATGGCTAAGTTGGCTAATGCGACAGAAGCCATTTCTTTTTTGGAAGAGCAGCTCAAGTCGATAAAAGAAAAGATCCTGGAGGTGGAAGAGGATATGGAGCAACTAATAGCTGTCAGTACATCGCTTTACACAAACTACTTGCTATTAAGAAGTATAAAAGGAATAGGAATTATCAATGCTATTGTATTACTGTGTGTTACTGACAATTTTCAAAGATTTGACAACCCGAGGAAATTTGCCTGCTATTGTGGGGTTACCCCATTTGAACATACTTCAGGTATTTCCATACGGGGAAAAACGCAGACTTCTTCATTGGCTAACAAAGAAGTAAAAGTATACCTTACCCGGGCAGCTATTACTGCCATCTCTTGGGATCCGCAGATGAAAGCATATTATAAAAGGAAAATAGCGGAGGGGAAACATAAAGCATCTGTAATCAATGCTGTAAGAGCCAAAATCATAGCAAGGTCTTTTGCTGTGATACGAAGGCAGACTCCATTTGTAACATTAGCCGTATAATAAAAAGGTCCCTAACTTCGAAAACATCTTAGGTTTAGGAGTAGCTATACACTTCTGAAGAGTAGTTATGTCTATATACGAACTTACCCAAGGATACGTTAATGTTCGTAAACTTGGGTAAGATTTTATAGATATTGTTTGGAGGGGACTTAGAATTCAGCCTCTTTTTTCTAATTGTCCTGAAAAAGTTCTTCTCCTTCCACCTTTTCCAGGTATTCTCCTTATTCTTAATTTATTCTTTTACGGTACCACTTTCCAGAGCGGGTTGGTCATCTCTTTATTACTTAAATTATCATCCTTGCTTAGGTTGTCATCTACTTTTCTATGGTTAGCCGCACCACCGTCTCCTGTTGTGGCAAAACAGAACACCTGCTGCCCTGTTCTTCCCGCACCTCCTGCTGTGGTTATTTCAGCTGTATTGTTTTCGATAACTCCACCGGTTTTAATAAATGGCGTTCTTCTTATAGCCATTACACCACCTGCCACGCAATGCGTATTAAAGCAGGTTTCTAATTTATTACCAGAAATCAAGCCACCTTTCATATAGAAACTACCCCAGTTCAAGCATACAGCCACACCTATGATATTTCCACTACCTCCTACAAGTTCATTATTACAAATTTCGCCTCCATTCATAGTAAAGCTTGAAGCACCATCGGTTACATAAACAGCTGCGGCTCTACCTGTAGCACCCTTTATATCGGATATTTTAGCACCATCCTCCATCACCAAATGCCCGCCACCGAGTATATTGAAAGCGTAGTAGTTACCTATATTATCAGCAGTGACTTTAATGTTCTTATGCAATACAAAGGTACCTCCATTTATTGTGAACACGTTGCCATTTATAGTGCGCTTGATAACACGTTCCGTGCCTTTTCCCATGAAGTGCAGAGTAACGCTCTTGTTATTGAAAGACAATTCATTATTGGAAGTGATATTGTTTGCCAATAAGAGTGTATATTCGGCGGGGGTGTCTAATGAAAGGCTTTTCAAATAATTAATGGCTTTTACCATGATATTATCTCCATTTATGCTTTCCAAGTCTATAGGTTCAGGCAAATCACCCGAATTTACATCCCATTTAGCATAGAGGGTTAAATCCTCTACTACTTCAGTATCGAAATCATAAGCTATTGTCAACTGTTCATCAGTATACCAGCCACCGAAAGTATAAGTACCCATTTCGATATTTACTTTTCCTGGATACAATCCTTCGTCCAGCCCACCTTCTTTTGTCGGATCGGTTGGCTTATTAAGTTTATTGCCTTTCTCTATCACAGCATTTTCAATGGATGTACCACCGTTAGTGTTGAAAGTAACAGTAAATTCACTAGCATCTACGGTTACAACGCAAGTCGCTGTCTTTTCACCATCAAGTGTGGTCGCAGTAATAGTAGCCGATCCTATGGCTCTGGCTTCAACTTCACCCGTTTGACTCACACTGGCTACTGCCGCATCGCTTGTGGTCCATGCAACGGTTTTAACGGTAGCATTGTCCGGAACGATAGTAGCGATAAGGGTTTCCTTTCCACCAATCAACAAAGGAAGCTCGGTTTTATTGAGACTGACGCTAGTAACAGATACCAAAGATTTCATTACTTTAACCTCGCAGACAGCAACCTTACTACCGTCTACAGTGGTCGCAGTAATGGTAGTTGTTCCTACAGTTTTAGCTTCTACCTCACCCACACTACTCACAGTGGCCACGCCGGTGGAACTGCTGCTCCAAGTAACGCTTTTATTGGTCGCATTCTCGGGAGCAATGATTGCTTTGAGAATTTGTTTTTGTCCTTCAATCAATAACAGAGTCGGATTATCGAACGATACATCGGTTACCGGAACTGTTTCTTCATTGTCCCCACAAGATGTAATAAGAACTGTGGCACAACAAAAGAAGATGACCATGATATATATATTTAAAAAAAACGACTTTATCATAATTCTTTTATTTATAAAAATTATACTTTCTAATTCATTCGTAGGCTCCACGATTCTTTCCATTAGAGGCTGATCCGAGAGCTACGCTACCCGGTTTGAGATGAAAATCGGCAGCCTCACGATCCAGACTGAGGTTGACAAACATAGGGTCGCCTACAATATCGTTTGGCCCTTTATGTGCCACAGTTCCTCCAAAATAGACATTATAGTCATAAACTTCGGTATCATTACCGGGCTTCTCATTACACTTGTTACCTTCACGAGCGTACATAATGTTGTTTTTAATATTCACGTCTGTACACTGGTTAGAGTGGATATCGGCATACCCCACTACCATACCGTTGTGGTAGGCAGTGTTATTGAAAATGTCCACATGATTAGCCTTAAAAGAGTGAATGCCCGACCCACCGTTATTCACACTTATGTTATTCTGCACCAGCGTACGCCCCATATAAGGCCTTGGGTCAGTATCTTTTATCATGTCGCTAGCACGATTGTTAATATCAATAATAATACCATTTCCATCAGAAAGATTTTTGGTACTATTCCAAGGTATCATCGTTTTGTTGGAGTGACAGTAATTACCGATTATTTTAATTTTGTAATCAGTCTTATTATCGCTGTTATAGGGAACAATCACACTGATTCCACTACAGGCATACATCGTATACCAAGCATTGTTATAGACTACATTGTTTTCAAAGGTTATATAATCGGACTGCCCCGCACCTAATCCGCCACCTGGAAAATCGTGTACGATACAGTTGCGTATAATCACATGGTGACACAGTTCTCCGCTACCTATGGAAATGGCGTTTGTATTGTAAACGGCCGCCTGATCATATTTTATAGTTCCATCTAACCAAGTTTGGTACATATTATACGCATCGTCATAATTGAGACGCTGATTATAACCTTCGAATTCGATACCATCGAAAATAATGTAAGAAGCATCAATTACTACCGCATTCCACACACCTACACCACCCGCTAAGATTTTAGGTTTATGACCTTCCATCGCTTTGAAAGTAATATACTTTTCTTCAGTACCGGAGTGTTCACGCTTTAAAGCGATCACTGGTTTAGCAACAGACTCATACGTTCCGTTCATTAAGTTCACCACATCTCCCGGTCTTATAACCGACAAAACCTTATCGAAACTTTTAAAAGGAAAAGCCGCAGCTTTGCCATTATTGCTATCTGAACCTTCTGGAGACACATAGTAAACGCTCTCCGTAGGTTTTGAGTTTGTATTCGATCCCGATCCGGCATCTAATATCGGGTCATCGCCACCGCAACCTGCTACTAACAAAGAGCAACATAATATAACACTGTAATATATTTGTTTCATATTATTTGATTATACCCTGAATAAAATTTGTATCAATACATATCACTGCTGTGTCTAAATCATCATTAGTCGCAACAGACGAACTCGATATTTTTACAGCAACTGCAAACTTTTTCCCGGCATTAACACCCGTCAGTACATTTAAATCAATAACCATCTGAAAAGGAGTAGATGCAGCATTTGAAACCATATTAACTGATGAAGGAATTGAATATGCCGACGCTGGCAAAGGTAAAGTTCCAATCGGCAAACGCCCGTCCATTATCATGGTATTGACAATGGAATGATCTATTGATATATCCACTGTGGATGCTTTGAATTCAATCCCCGACTGAACCACACCCAACAATACAATAAACTTATTATTGGCTTTATCGATCTCATATCTTTTTGTCCCGCCGGGGGTTACAAGAGAAGGATTCTCCGGATTCGGAGCGTCAATATTCCAAACAGGTTCCAATGCCATTGGTTGATATATCGTCGTTTCCGGATAATCGGCATCGGCATATTCATCATAGCCGCATGAAGCAAAAGTCGTCGCTAACACCCAGCCGCATATTAGCATAAAAAGTATATTCTTTTTCATATTCGTCACACTTTATAAAATACATTTCATTACCATAACGGATTTTGTTCCCAATCAGGCAACTTGTTTAGTTCACTCTGCGGAATCGGGTAGAAATACATCTTCTTCTCAAAGGACCTGTCTTCCAACTTTCCAGCAACATACGTAAAGCCACCGTTAGGTTGCTTAGTGATATCAACTTTGCGTAATGGTTGCTTCAATGTTTCCTCGTCCATCCAGCGACGAAGATCAAACCAACGTTTACCCTCAAAACAAAGTTCAACAAAGCGCTCTTGCCTGATCAGTTTCCGAACCTCATCCTGCGACAAACCAGCGGGCAGTCCCGGCATATCCGCACGGCTACGAATCAAATCATAATACTTTTTAATATCACTGTCGCCCGGCTTATATTCATTCAATGCCTCTATATAATTTAGATAAATTTCGGCAAGACGAGTATAGATCCACGTATGAACAGACGTTTCATTTTTAGTCAAATTGGACCATTGATATACGAACTTTTTAATATAATATCCGGTAGGAGTCGCATTACGTACTCCTGCTCCATCTCGTCCGCCTGCCCATATCTCCACATTGCGCTCCTTAAACCACTCATTATTTACCAATATGAATGCCTTCAGACGTGAATCTCTGTTTTCATAAGGATTCGCCTTGTGTGTGGGATTCGACCAGTCAAAATTTTCCGATGCCGACGCATTTACTTTTACCTGAAAAGCATCCACCAGATTTTGGGAAGGGCAATTTCCTCCCGTTACTAAATCATAGCTGATCGGCAAATTCACCTTTTCAAAAGAATTGCTTGCCGCATCCCGACGACAGAAAATGATTTCCTTACTTCTGAAGGCGGTTGTTCCAAATAAGTTGGCATAGGTATCTAGTGCGTAACCGGCTTCACCTGACATATCAATGACCGCCTTTGCCGCATCCGCCGCAGCTTTCCAACGAGCATTCCGATCTCCTGCCGGTAACGAAATCAATTCAGGATGCGCATAGCCACTTGCCCAAGACGGATTATTCCACAATTCACTTGCCGCAAAAAGTAATACTTGGCTTTTCAGCGCTTTTGCAGCCCCTGCCGTTAGGCGTCCGAGTTCAGCATCCGGTTGCTTAACCGGCAATGCACCTTCTTTAGACACCTCATCACACCAATAAATAATCTCATTTACACATTCTTCCAAGGTGTTACGTTTCAAGGTAGAATAATCGGTATCCAATTTTAGCTTTTCTTTTACAATTGGCACACCACCATAGCGTTTTATCAATTCGAACATATAGAATGCGCGCAACAACAACACTTCATATTTCAGTTGTTGGACATCTTTCAACCGAGCCTCATAAGTACCCGGTTGTGAAGGATTATCACGTACGTCATCATAGTTAATATTATCCGCATTCTCCAAAAAATTATATACCTTACGAATGGATGCATAGTATCTGTTCAGCGGATTATCCGGCATATCAGTAGGAAGCCAGCTCCCCGTATTGAATTTCTGCACGGCATGCGTTTGAATCGTAAATTCAGCCTCATCCGTTGCAGCAGCCATCATAGCCGATGATGCGGATCCCCAAATTTCCGACAATCCCTGAGGAAGATCACCATATACAGAATAGGCTACATTCATCGCGTTTTCATACGATGAAAACGCGATAGTCTCATTCAAAGCTGTTTCAACATCCCTGTCCAAATAGTCCTCACACGAAGTCAGCACAGTCAGACAAGGCAGCATAAATAGTAATATTTTCTTTTTCATTTCTTTCACTTTTTAGAAATTAAACACATCAGAACTGCAGTTTCACACCGGCACTTACTGTTCGCATGGCAGGAACTCCCGAAAGACCTTCCGGATCCGCATTGCTCATATCATGCAAATGATGCAGGCTGAATAAATTAGTACCATTCAAGAAGAAACGAATTTTATCTGCATAAACAGCTTTGCTCCACTTCTCCGGCAAAGTGTATCCGACTTCTACATATCTTAGCTTCAAGAAAGAACCATTTTCCTGCCAGAATGAAGAATATTTCGTATTATTCGGATTCGCTTGCGTAGACAGTCTCGGATAAATAGCAGTCTCCTTGGTTGCTTCCGTCCAACGGTTTAAAGCAGACTCGGGAGCCGCATACTGGTTTTGGAAAGCCCAATAAGTACTTCCGGACAAATACACCGTCCGGTTACCTACCCCATAGAACATGGTTTCAAAATCAAAGCCCTTATATTTCAATCCTAAAGTCAAACTGGCGGAATATTGCGGTGTACCTGTATACCCAATAGGACAAGCATCCTGATCGTCAATTTGTTTATCACCGTTCATATCCTTGTATTTAATATCACCGGGACGCACATCACCAAAAGTCTGCGTTGGTGAGTTTTTAATATCATCCTCATCCCTAAACAGTCCCAAAGCTACCAGACCAAATCCCTGATCCAACGCCTGTCCGGTTCTCAATTGATACGGATAGATACGGTATTCCTCTGCCATATAGTCTATCTTGTTCTTGGCATACCAGAAATTACCTTGCGCATAATACTCCAGTCCGTTATTTAAAGCACCACTGTATCTCAATGAAGCCTCAAAACCTTTGTTCGTTGTCTTTCCCATATTGAGTGTAGAGAATGTCATACCCAAGAGACCCGGAATTGCTCCTGTAGGAGATACCAATATATCGGAACGCTTATGGCAAAAATAATCCAAACTTACATCCAATTTATTCCAAAGTGTAGCGTCAACGCCTATATTCAATCTCTTCTCACTCTCCCAAGTTCTGTCAGGATCGGCTGCAACGTCTTCCATAAGACCTGATACCGATGTTTGTGTAAAACCTTTATAGTAACCGGCACTATATTTATAATCCTGTGTATCAGCATACCTTTTACTACCAACAATGGCAGCGTTTCCTACTGTTCCGTAAGAGCCTCTCACTTTCAAGAAAGTCAGAAGGTCGTTTCCTTTCAGAAAATCTTCATTAGAAACAATCCAACCCAATGATACGGCAGGAAAAAGTCCGAATCGATTGCCACGCGCATAAAGATCGGAACCTTCGTACGCGAAAGCGACTTCCCCGACATACCGCTGATCATAACCATACGAAACACGACCACGTATTCCTACATTCTTATAGGGGAATTGGTTATCTCTAAGACCACTGTCTGTAAGTTTATACATTTCCTGCGTGAAGAATGCCACATTAGCATCCACACTATGGCAATTCCTAAAGATGCGGCTATAGTCAATCGTAGCCTCATAAGTTGTATTGCGCCATTGGTCAGATTGTGAGTCATCTATCGACATAGGCGTTTTCTCACTATACCCGTTGTAGACGTATTCATCTCCGGACATAGCCAAAGCATAATAAGGATACTTCTTACTCTTATTGTAATGACCTATAAAGTAGTTGTTGAACGAGAAAGCAGCCGAGATGCTTAATCCCTTCGTCAATGCGTCCAAATCGTAGCGTATACGCAAGTTGGACTGAATATTACGTGCATTGTAAGAATTGTAACCCGTTTCAGTCAAATCACCCACCGGATTGCTGAATGTCTCGTTTCCACCAAACGACCCATTCGGATTGCGCACAGGAAAAGCGTTCGGGGGCAACAATGACAGTTTGTTATATACGTTCCACGCACCACCGGCAGGTCCCGACTGATCCTGAATATTAGCAGCCAGTCTCATCTCGGCTGATAGATTTTCCGTGATATTCACATCTACATTCGCCCGAATGTTATAGCAAGTGTACTTACTGTTGGAACTTGTTTCACGCTTACGGTCTGTTCCCTTAAAGAAACCGCTGTTATCCGAGACATTCAATAACGCAAAATATCGGATGATTTCATTTCCACCACTGAAATTCAGATTATAGTTCTGTAATATCGAGCTTTTCTTCAGTACCTCATCATACCAATCGACATTGGGATACAAATAACGGTTACTCCCTGTTTTATATGCATCCATCGCATCAGTTCCTGTATAAACGGGATCCAATCCGTCATTGGCACGAGCTTCATCATAAAGTTTCGCATAATTATACGAATCCAAATATTTGGGTGTATGGAAAGGTGTGTTAAAGCCCAACTGTGCGCTAAAGTTCACTTCCAAAGGTTTTACCGATCCTTTTTTAGTAGTCACTAACAATACCCCATTTGCACCACGCATACCATAGACAACAGCTGCCGCCGCATCTTTCAATAAGGTAATGGATTCTATCTCCTGCACAGCCAACTGATCGAATGTAGACTCGAAACCATCTACAATTACTAGAACCGAACGGTCTGTTGTACTGAATGTATTAAATCCGCGGGCATTCATAGTGGGCGAGTCACTACCCGGCTCACCGCTTCCTTGCATCACAGTCAGTCCGGGAATTTCCCCATACAATGTATTCATCACATTTTGCGTAAATGACTTTTCCAGTTTAGAACCTTTTACCGTTGACATGGCACCGGTTACTTTCCAAGGAGAGATTTCACCCAATTGGGTTACAACAATTGAATCTTTCTTCATCCAATCCGCAGCAACACGCTCCTGTTGTGCCTGTACCGTTGAAGGAATCAACAGACAAACGGGGAGAAGCCGCATTATAAAATTTCTATATTTCATTGTCATACTTCTATACGATATTTAACCTACTAATTACCAACCGGGATTCTGTATCATGTATCCCTTATTTACCTCACTTTCAAAAATTGGATGCAGATACATATTGCGATTGAATACACGTTTCTCATATTCGGATATTACATAATCACATTTTTGAGACAGTCCTGTTCCACTCTTACGCGTTATGATAACTTTATAGAATGCCCCTTGCATAACCCCTTCCTTCTCAGCATCCATCCAACGGCGGATATCCCATAAACGGTGATCTTCATAAGCCAACTCGACAGCACGCTCATTCTTTATACGATCACGCATCTGCTTTTGTGACAAACCAGTCGGCAGATCAGGCATACCTGCACGGTCGCGAATCGTATTGACAGCATCATACACTTCTTGAGATGGCGACGAAAGATATTCATTCAACGCTTCCGCATAATCCAGATAAAGCTCACCAACACGGAATAAGATAGCATTTGCCTCCATCTGATAATTAGTAGAGTTACTCATAGCATAAGGTATGAGCTTATGCATTATCACACCCGTTGCGTTCGTACCGGGACCAGGACTTTGTCCTTTAGCTCCTTCATATAGCTGCATATCCGTATAGAGATGATTCCAACTCGATCCGTTATATGCCATCGTTTGTCTGAAACGAGGATCCAATTCAGCATATTTCTCCATCAGATCCGTACCTGGTATGCCCGGTTCATTCCATGTTTGGGGATCACCGTTCATCTTTTCATATTTGCATACAAAGTTATGCGGCACGCATACTGCATTTCCCGCCCAACCGTTCATACCTAAACCTGCGGGCAGTATCAATCCCCAAGGTGCTTGCCAGTTACCTTTTTTACCGTCAAACTTCTCTGCCAAGATAATTTCTTCATTATCATATGTATCCCATACTTTACGATAATCATTCTCCACATCATCGTTATCCAACAATTTGAAACCGGACGTTCGGGCAGCATCCAGAGCTGCCAATGCAGCATCTGCCGCTTGTTTCCAGCGTTGCGGGTCACGATTACCATAACATACCAGTTCCGGATGATCAGTCGGTAAATAAGGCTCATCCGTATTAAAGAGCGGACTTGCAGCGTACAATAGTGTCTTCGCCTTCAGCGCCAAAGCCGCGGCATCCGTAACGCGTCCACGTTGGTTGGCATTATATACAACGCCTTTCAACAGTCTGGCAGATTCATTACAATCATTCACAATATAATTCACAAAATCCGCCACTGAAGCACGTGGTTTATTCCAATCGTCAGCTTCCGTCAAACGTTTGTCCACAATAGGCATTCCACCATAACGCTTAAACATTTCAAAATTATTCAACGCACGGAGAAACAGCGTTTCGCCCAAATATTGGTCTTTTTCTCTCTGCGTAAGTGTAGTTCCCGGTAAACGTTCAATAATAATATTGCAACGACGGATGGCCGTCCAACGCAAATCAAAACGCTTATCTTCCTGATTTTTGATATTGTTAGCCAATATAGATCCTGTATTCCACTCCTGTGAGGTAAAAAAACTTTGTGCCATCTCCGCTTCATCGCACATAGGAGCCGTCATGCACATAGACGGATTCGGATTCACACTCCCATTATTCGTATTATACGGATAATAGGAATGAATGCCATACATATACGTACCGAAGACAAATGTCTCTATGTCTTTTTTGGTAGAGAAAATGGTATCTTCTGTAATATCCACCCCGGGAGGTTTGTCCAAGAACTCATCAAAGCCTTTCACACATGAACTGACAGAAGTACAAATGACTGCCAACAAAAGAAGTATCTTAATTATAAATCTATTTCTCATAGCTGAATTATTTTATGAATGAATCAGAATTTAATGTTCACTCCTATATTATATATCTTGGTGATAGGATACGGCTCATAATTCGTTGCTTGTTGAGCTGTTTCGGGGTCTACACCTTGGAACATATCCGACCATGTAATCAAGTTATTACCATTGATAAACACACGCATGGAAGACATGCGCAGTTTCTTCAACCAATCCGATTTTAAGGTATAACCTATCTCCACATTCTTCAAACGCAAATAACTTGCGTCCCGAGTCCAGAAGGTAGAATTCTGATAATTATGTTTCTGGGTAGCATTACCTTCCGATAAATGAGGGTATTTTATCGGCAACCCTTGTTCATAACGTTCCTGACTCCAGCTCTCCAATAAAGATTTGGGCGCGGAAAAGTTTTCTTGAAAACCTCGCGTATAAAGACGTGAATATTGTAATGAAACATGTCCAGCACCTTGAAATAGCACCGAGATATCAAATCCTTTCCAGTCACCTCCAAACGAAAGGCCATATATGATTTCCGGATAGTTGGAATATCCTATGGGCACTTCGTCATAACTATTGATAATGCCGTCTCCGTTCACATCCCGATATATCAAATCTCCCGGTTGAATTTTGTTGTTTTGCCAACTGGACATCGGACGATTCGGGTCATTCACTTCCTCCCAAGTATTGTATATACCGTCACAGATCAGTCCGAAATACTGTCCCAAAATCTGTCCTGTCCGTTGCTGATATTCATACGGTGTCTTCACCTCGTCCATATACTCAATTTTATTGTGCGCGTAGGTATAATTCCCACGTACCCAATAATTAAGATCTTGATACACACCTCTGTAAGTAACATCGAATTCTAATCCACCATTCTTCATTTTACCAAAATTCATGGCAGAAGGTACACCTCCAAAAAGAACGGCATAGTTTTTCCGGTTAGCTAATATATTATCACGTTTTTCAACAAAATAGTCGGCCGTTACCTTGATCTTATTATTCCAGAAGGAGGCCTCAATACCTATATTCATCTTCTTGGCACGTTCCCACGTTAAATAGGGATTACCGATTTTACCTTCTTTGGAAATATTTTGCTTCACATAAGTAGACCCCACTTCTCCAAAATAATACTGTCCTCCAGTGCCGGTGGTATAAGCAGTAGGCAAATACAAGAAACGGTCACCACCGATACGGTCATTACCCACTTCACCATAAGAAGCTCTCAACTTCAAGAACGAAATAATATCAGTTTTGGGGAAGAAAGGTTCTTCGGATGCAACCCACCCCACAGAATAGGCAGGAAAAAAGCCGAAGCGTCTGCCTTCCGCAAAGTTTTCAGTACCATTATATCCGACATTGAATTCCAACAAATAGCGGCTCTTGTAATCATAAGTCACACGACCGACAAGCCCCTGATAACTATTGGCTACTTTATATGCCAAATTAGGATCGACCCTACGGCTCTGATTATAAAGCAACAAAGCCGTTACAGCATGATCCTTTCCAAACTTATGGTTATAGTTGAATCCGGCTTCAAAATAAGTTCGTCTATTCTTTCCAAATTTTCCCGAATAAGTGAAAGGCTTGTCAGAAGTCGATGGAGTGAAATGAACCCCTCCGGACTCTGTGCGCTGAATCGTATAAGTCAGAAATGGATTTTTCACATACGTTGATTGGTGACGATAATAATTCTCATAAGAGAAAGTGGTGGTAAACTGTAAGCCGTCTACACCGGGTATCTTATATTTCAATCCGACCGAACCGTTCAAGTGATTCCGATAATCTTTTCGAGAACCATTCTCATAGAATTGTATTAAAGGATTATTGTCAGCCTTTATAATTTTCCCATCTACGGCACCCGGTGATTCAACAGGATTGGCTCGAGCTAAAGCACTCATCAATCTTCCTGTATCACCAGCATTACCGGTAATGTTTTCCATCTGCGATGCAATGTTCAGCTTTACACTCAATCGCTTACTGATCTCAAAATCCAGATTGGAGCGGAAATTAAAACGATCATAAGCCGACTGTACTTTATAGCCTTCCATCAAATTCGTACTGTTGAACAACCCCTCCTGATTATAATAACCGGCTGAAACGAAATACTTCACTTTTTCCACACCACCGGATATATTTACGTTGTGCTGTGTAGTGAAAGAATGTTTTTTCAACATCAAATCATACCAATCTACGTCCGGATAAAAAAGAGGATCTTCTCCAGAAGCATATTTAGCAAGTTCCTCCTCCGAGAATTTGGGCGTGTATCCACCCGTAATATATGAGTCATATTTACGAGCCTCATTATATGAACGGGTATATTCCTCCGCATTCATCGTTTCTCTGATATCCGTAAACTGGTTCATAGCGAAATTACCTGAATAAGAAATAACAGGTTTTCCGGTATTACCGCGCTTGGTAGTAATCAGAATCACACCGTTGGCACCTCTCACACCATATACAGCCGTAGATGAGGCATCCTTCAAAATAGATAAAGATTCTATTTCATTGGGGTCGATATTATTAAAATTAGTCGTTTCAATACCATCCACCAGCACGAGCGGTTCTTGAGAACCTTCACCATCGGCAAAGGTTGCCACACCACGGACACGTAACGTAGAATAGTCAGAGCCAGGCTCACCACTCCGCTGTACGGCCAAAAGTCCCGGCATACGTCCCGCCAGCATATTACTCACATTCGCCTGTGGAGACTGTACCAGTTCTTTCGTCTGAACCATGGAAATTGCTCCGGTCACGGTTTCTTTTTTCTGTGTACCAAAACCTACTACTACCACTTCATCCAATAATTGGGTATCTTCCACAAGCTGAACGTTATACTTATTCTTCCCAGCAACCACATTGACTACTTTCTTCTTGAAGCCGATATACGAAATTTCAAGCTGAAATGCCGCTGCAGGACCTGTAATCACAAATTGTCCTTCAAAATCGGTAATGGTACCTTGCGCAGCCCCTTCACCCAACATCTTGACTGCCGCACCGATGACAGGTTCTCCCGTAGCATCCAGCACAATTCCGGTAATCTTCCGCTGTTGCTGTTGCACAGCAGGCGTATCCTCGTATACCGGACGGGAATAAGCATTTAGTCCACCGGTAAGAAATGGAACAAGAAGCATCCAGAACAACAGTTTTCTTTTTCTAGTTGTCCCCGGATCATTATTCCTAAACGTTTGGTTATTCATACATTTTCAATCATTTAAAGTTAAAAATAAGGTAATTAATCTCTTTTTGCGAAAATCGTCACATCGTTTTAATGTTTCTCATAGTCTCATTCACTTTATTTAATTTTGATTCATTTATATTATTAAGAGTCTGATTATATTTTATTCCTATAAAGAGAATATGTTAAAAATGGGGAATCTCAATAGCTTACCCCTTTAGGCAATCGACTTCCATTCTTTTAAGCCCCTGCATAAATCAACATACCCAAACCGATAAGAAACAACACAAACATACCAATATTGAGAAGATTAGAAATTTGGGGAGCTCCTCGAAATTCCTTCCATATAAGAATTCCCCACAGCGCAGAAACAAGCGTGGCTCCCTGCCCGAGCCCATAAGAGATCGCCGCACCCGCCTTTTCAGAAGCAATCATACTAAAAGACTGTCCGAGACACCATATCACACCACCTAGCATACCTACCAGATGAGTCGTCGAAGAGCCTTTGAAATAACCTGATAGAGAAATCGGTTTACCTTCCACAGGATGCTTCATGGCGATACTGTTAAATACAAATGTACTGAAGAAAACGCCAAGAGAAAACACGAATACAGCTGTATAAGGGGTCAATTTACCCGCCGCCGGATGGACAAAATCGTCAAGATCCATTGACGCCGCCACAAAACGGTAGAAGAATGCCATTATCACTCCCGCAGAAATAGACAAGGCAATACCTTTAAACGAGACTTTCTTTTTACCACCGACCATTGCTTTCCGATAGGCCAACGCATTGAGCAGAATCGCCACAACGATGAGTACTATACCCGAAAATATCCACACCGGATCTCCTTTTGCCGATCCAAAATAGTTGACCAGCACACCAAGTACTAAAGCAAGCCCGATGCCTACGGGAAAAGCCACCGACATGCCACACACAGAAATAGCAGCCGATAACAAGATGTTAGCGGCATTGAACACAACACCTCCCACCAATGCACTACCTAAATTGTAGCAATCGGCTTGCATCAAATTAGGAAGAAAGCTGATACCAGTTTGTCCGATACTACCAAGAGTGAACGCTGACAAGACAGAAAATAAAAGGACTCCAATGACGTAATCCCAATAGAAATATTCGTAACGCCACGTCTTCGAAGCTAATTTCTGTGTATTTCCCCACGATCCCCAACAGAACATCGTAGCGACACAAAACAGGATGGCTAATGTATAATTATCTACGATAAACATATCTCCGTCTCTCCATTATTGATGGTTAAACTTTACAGGTGCATCGGAATACACGATAATCTCACCACAGTGAAGCATTGCCTCTTTTTCCGGATTGTTCCACTTCAAAGAAAGTGTGTGTTCTCCTTTTGGTAACATATACTTCCAGCATACCTCCTGGCTACGCTTGTTGAAGTCTGCCGGCAACTTCATTTCCTGTACTAATTGGCCATCCACAAACACCGACAGGTCAGCCACATAGTCTTTCTTATCCGACTTCACGCTACCGCGCAAGGCAAAGCCGGTACCGTTAAAATTAAATGAACCAAATTCCTGTGCCATTTTATTCAGGTTCTTACGCATAATAGGATACATGCCGGTAAATGCCTGTTCCAACTTTACAGGTACTGGCTTTTGACACTTGATAGTAACAGTGCTGTCCGCAATTACGCCCCCATTGCGTTCAATCATTTGCATAGCTTGGGCATAACTCATCTTATAGGTTTTGTTTAGCGATGAGGAAGTATATGCAAAATCAATATCCTCGCCTTCGCGCAGATTCTTCATCCAATACTCGGGAATCTTACTATAACCAATGATGGTACCGAGAATACCGGCGGCTGATGCAGGGTTGCAGTCTGAATCTTGTCCGCAACGGGTGGAGATATCCATCGTTTTAAAGAAATCACCTTCACCATAGAGAAGTCCCATCAAAATATAGGCACTGTTGATAGTAGCGTCAATATCATAAGGTTTGAATACACCATCGGGACAACCTATATCTTCCGAATAATTACGCTGTACCTCAAACCAAGTCCGTTTCCAGTCAGTAGGATATTTCTTGTACCAGCCAATTACATCGCGCATACATTTGTAGTATAAGCTCTCTTTAGGAATAACCTTCAATGCCTCGGTGACAATAAATTCGATATCATCCGAAACGAAAGCAAGCGAATACATAGCACCAACATATACACCGCCGTACCATCCGTTTCCATAGTTCATGATATGCCCTATTTTATCACAGATTTCACTTGCTGAATTAGGCATACCCGGTGACATAAGTCCAGAGAAATCCGCCTCAATTTGAAAATCGAGATCATCAGCATGAGGGTTGTTAAGCCAGTGACCTGATTCCGGAGGCATAATTCCGTTGAGTATATTGAACCGCGCAGCCTGATTGGCATGCCACAAAATATAGTCGGCATTGGCAAATGCCATGGCAAATGAATCGACAGGCGCATCAAGCCCCAAACGGTCAAATACCTCCACAAAAGTGAGATCCATGTAAATATCGTCATAAAGCCCCGGACCGTTGATCATCCACTCTTTTATATTTCCATCTTCCCACCGGATAGGATGATAATCTTGAATCATAGTGCCGTTAAACTTGAATTCGGTGGGACCACCATAAGTACATCCTATGGTTTGACCGGCCCATCCACCTTTGATCTTGTCAAGAAGGACTTCTTTTGACATTGTCATCTCCTCGGGAAGTGATGACTGTTGCTGCTGTGGTGAAGTGCAACCGATAGCTAAAGTGACTAATAATCCTGCCGCTACTCCGGCTGTTAACATGCTTTTTTTCATTGCTTATATTATTATTTCATAAATTCTTCTACCTCTTCTCTGTAGGGCACAGAAGATTGAGCACCTATCCGCGTCACAGAGATAGCGGATGCGGCACAAGCAAAATTGGCTGCCTCTATCAGATTCTTGCCTTCTGACAAGGCCACTGCCATTGCTCCGTTGAACACATCGCCTGCCGCTACCGTATCAACCGCATTAACGTTATAACTCTTCACCAAAAGGCTGCAATAAACATTCTGTACCCAGACACCTTTAGCACCCAGTGTGATAGCCACATTCTGAACCCCTTTGCCAAGTAATATGTCAGCAGCCTTTTGCGCCGAAGCCTCATCTTCCACGGAGACACCGGTCAATATACTTGCTTCTGTCTCATTCGGAGTAATGAGGAACAAGCCATTCAACAGGTCATCAGACAGTTGACACGCCGGTGCAGGATTCAAAATCATCTTTTTGTTTAACGCCGCCGCCTTTTTACACACATACTCTACTGTAGCCATAGGCGTTTCAAGCTGCATAAGTACAATTTCCGATTTCTCTATTACAGGAAGGGCGGTCTCGATGTCCTTTTCTGTCAGCTTACCATTAGCACCGGCTGCCACGACAATACGGTTCTCCGCACGCTCGTCAACTATGATCAGAGCCACACCCGACGAGGTCTCTGCATCCGTATAGAGATAGGTCAGATCCATTTTTTCTTCCGCAAAATGATTGCGCATCTGGTGACCGAACTGGTCGTCTCCCACTTTGGCAACCAAAATGACCTCTCCTCCGATACGCTGCACTGCCACAGCCTGGTTGGCTCCTTTACCCCCGTAATTCATTGCAAATGATTCCCCCATCACTGTTTCACCTCCTTCAGGAGCTTTTTTAGTATTTATCACCAAATCAGCATTACTGCTGCCTATAACGACTATCTTACTCATAACATCTTATTTTTCTTTTTTGTAAATATAGAGCATCATTTGGTTCCATCCCTATAAGAATGATATGTTAAAAAACAACAGATAACAGTATGACCAATTTATCCGTTTTTTTACAGCGTAACCAATAATTCACTTCCACTTTTCTCCAGATGGCAGTCCACTTCTTTCACTGTATTGTTGTAGGTGACACGTACTTTGTAGCTCCCCAGATGTCCGCGAAGACACGCCGTGCCCTTCCGGTCGGTAGACTGCTTCACATGAGTCTTCCAGCGTCCGGTCACCCATTCGCGCCAGACAGCTGCGTTCGGTTTGGGCGTCCAGTCCTTACGAAACATCCCTGCATCCGGTTTCCAATGGTGTGCTTCCCAAAATCCCCAAAGAATCACACCTGTCACGGACGGATGGCTATACACAGCAATCAAAAAGTCACGCGTATAATCCGCCTGTAATTCTTCGTCCGGTGTGTTGATATCAAACTCTGTGATTTGAACCGGCAAGCGGGTAGGTATGAAAAGGTCTAAATCTGTCAGCACCTGCTCCGGATTGCGAGGCTGCCTGCCTATGTGTCCCTGCACGCCAACGCCACCAATGGGTGCCCCCTTCTTACGAAGCATTTCGATGGTGTCTATATATTCACTTATATTCTGCGGACTCTGCACGCAGTTCAACATGGCGTAATCATTGATGAACAATTGTGCTTCAGGGTCAAGTCGTTGCGCCAATTTATACCACTCCACCATGATGTCTTTGGGTAGATAAGCGAAAAATTCTTTCTCATGCATCGGCTCATTCACCACATCCCATGCCACCACCCGATGCTTGGTGTAGGCCATCCGTTCATAGAACTGCGCTTTGATGAAACGATTGAAAAGGGCAGTATCGGTGAGGGCTATTTCTTTCGTGATGGATGGATTGAATTTCCATGCCGGCCAGACAAGATTGTGTCCGCGTTGACGAAACCCGTTGCGATCCAACCATTCGAAAGAGCGCAAGGTGTTTGCCTTCCGATTGATGTCCCATGCCCATCCTCCGGCTTTCATGCCGTTTTCGATGACGGCTGTGTTGAAGAGCTCTTTCAGATGTTGACGGTAAAGGTCGTTTTCCGCTCCTTCTCCCGACAAGGCGGATTCGTTGACTGCCGTTCCCCAAAGGAAGTCCGACTGCTGCATCACCGCTTCTACCACCGCACCTTTCACCGGCTTTCCCGCTGCATTCACCACTTGTATCGTAAGGGGAGCCGTCCGGATTTCCTTGATGCGTTGCAGTGCCTTCTGCCGCCATAGGGCATCAACTTCACGACCGGCATAAGAGAAACAGGTGACAGGCAGTTCATCCACACTCAACGCCTCTTTGAAGTTCAAAATTTGCACACCGCAGACTTCCACGTGCTGTGCCAACGAACCGAAAGCCAGTTCGAAGACGGCCTCTCCGGAAGTGAAGTCCTTGTGCGCCACAAAAGGAAGGTCGAACGTTTTCCACTCACGCCCGGCACCAATCTGACTCACGAAACTTTTGGTATAGGGTGTGTGCCCTTCTTGAAAATAGGCATAGACAACCGACTCCCCCGACTCCTGACGGGCAGAGATTGTACGCATGGAAAGACGGGCAAGCATCACGTCCCCCTTGCTGACAGCCACACCGACCTTCCACTGCAAGCATACGGAGTATTGCGACTGACTGCCGCGCTGTAATTCGATGTCATAATAAGGCAAGTTCTGTCTGTCAGTCTTCAACGCACATCGGCTAGGCGATGCAGTGGCTGCATGGCTATCCTTAAAGGAGTAGTTTTCCTGTCGGGCATCGGAGTCGAGGAGGACTTCCGCCACCCGGCTCTTGATCGTTTCGGACAATGCCGCCCGTTGCTGTGCCTGTGCCTGGAAGGTGCAGGCAAACAAGGTGACAAGCACCCATAACTTTCGGTTTCTCATAATTTCTTTTATTGATAGGTTCTTTATTCTATTACCAATTCATCTTTTTAGTCTCTCCCCGCTTCATCATCACGGAAACACCGTTCACACCAAACGTACAGTCCCGCTGCGCCGTCAATGACAAACAGACCTTCCCTTTTGCCACAGTGCCGGAGACAATGACGCCCAACCGGGTGCCGATGTTGCCGAAAGACACATCTCCCTCAAACACCGGACAAGAAGCAATGTCCAATCTTCCCCAATAATCATTTACATAGTTGCGAATCAAGCTTTGTAAAATCATGCCATGAGTGGTGACATAGAAAGAAGCACCTGCGTTGCCGCAGGTTTCATAAATCTGAATCCACCGGGAATCGGTGTAGTTGGAAGGACGCATTTTCGCCCAGTCCTCACGCCATCCCTCTACATCTTTTATATTGGAACCCGCCAGCAGGAACTCACCCAATGTCCATCCGGCAAAGAAAGGTTCTTTCGCCCGTTCGGTAAGCTCTTGCCGCAACTCATAGGCTTTCCGTTCCGGCAACAATGGCTTTTTCTCGACGGGGAAATAAGCAAGTCCATCCAACTGAACGGGATGCTTCTGTTTGCCGAAATCATCGGCATCATGCGCTGTGTGATAAGTTCCACGGTCAGACATCAGGCTTTTAAAGGCAAGACCGTCTTTTAATATGGCAGCAAGGCTACCGTCTTCATCCAGCCCCAGTTCCACAGCGGTCTGAAAGGAATACTGTGCACTGTACAGACTGCACAAATAGTTTTTCTTATTTCTTCCGCCCGCTTCATCCTGTCCGATACTGGGATACCACTCCATGTGCCAAAGCCCATCCGTACCTTTTTTGCAGGCAGACCGATAGAAACGGCATACTTCACGAATCAGCGGATAAGCATACCGTTTCGCCCATGCCGGATCACCGGCAAAGTCGGAGGCTTCCATCGCCATGCGGCACAAATAGCCCGGATTGTGGGGCTCATAACAGTAGGCTACCGGAACGTTGGGTTCATGATAGCCCTCAATGCTACCGAAGGGCAGTTCCCAAGGTGGATAGATTCCCTCAGACTGTGGCCACAGATGCTTGGCATATTTCTTCATCGCCTCTATCTCGCCCGCAAACTTCTCCATCCAACGCATCACAATGTCATTGTGTCCGGTCATCATCAGGGCAGGACTTATGTAGCCCAAGTCTTGCACGAAATGGAAGGGGAAAACGTTCCCTGTCAATCCGTTGGTAGGCTGAATGATACCCGCTTCAAAGTCATCATGAGAGGAAAGCAAATACGCCATAGAGCGCACCCACATCTTCTGTGCGTTTTCCTCCGGGAAATCCATCCATCCGCTCTTCCGCCACGTTTCGTGCCAGTGTTTCTTGGTTCTCTGCAAGGAAGAGACTCTGTCCTTCTGCCGCACCGGCTCACCGTAGGAGACAAAGATTTCGTTCTTTCCTTTGGAAACGAGGAAGCGAAGCCCGTCCTCACAAAGTTCCACCGGAGCGGTACTGTAGAAATAAATCTGTGAGCGGCAACAGTTGAGGGTTTCCTCACAGACAATGGTAAGCAGATAATTATCCCCCACCCGTTTCGCGGAAATGCTTTGCCGCACCGGTTTGCGGAATACAAAAGAATAGGCAAGGAAATCGGTAAGGGCGGTGGCTTTCACAGAAAGAGTTCCTTCGGAGAGTTCCAAACGGATGCCTGCCAGATTTTTGTTTACTTGGTCGAACCAGTTCTGCACCCGTACTTTCACTCCATTATCCAAGGTATAGACTGTTTTAAGTACCCCATCATACATATTTTGCTCCTGCCGATAAGAAGAAACGGTTTTCGGTTCCTCTTCCCAATGCAATTTCAACAACGGCAGCAGATAGTCCGCAGTGGTCTCCTTTTTCTCAATGGATGAGACGAAGCGAAACCTGCCCCAGTGGCTCAGATGCGAGAATTGAGACTGTCCCGTCTTTCGGCTCTTTTGCTGTTCCGGACTCATTGTAAGCCCCAAGCCTGAAAAAACCGCTCCAAAACGACCGTTGCCGAGGTAGCAACCAGCCTCCGCATCTTCTTGGTAGGTGGTGGTGACAATGTTTCCCCTACAAATGATTTCCTTCAGGGATTTTTGTTTCGATGTCTGCGCTGATGCCGCCCCGCCCAGCAAGACGACCATCAAAAGACAGAATACTTTCTTCATACTATTTCATTGATTATTAGGGTTAACATTACATAAGAGAATATTTTTATAATTTGCTGTCATCTGTCACTGAATAAGACATAACAAATTGTGTATAAATAAATAAGGCTGTGACAGCAAGAGGTGACAGCACGGTGACAGATATATTGCTGTCACCACATAACCGCATGGGTTAACCCATTAAAATCCTGCTATTTCATCGACTCCCGCTCCCCATCTGCCAACTTGTGACAGGGTGAAGCTTAGTCATCAAGTTAGTTTATTACTATTGAAACTCTAGTTTCATCGGTAAGAAACTCTAGTTTCAGCATTGAGGAACTTTGGTTTCATCAGTGAGAAACTCAAGTTTCAAGCAATGGAAACTCCAGTTTCTCGGTGTGAAACAAAAGGTTTTCCCTTAAAAACAGGATGCTTCATACGTCTCAAATCAAAAGGTTGGACATCACGGTGACGGCAATTATGCTGTCACTGTGATGTCACCTCTTGCTGTCACCGACTTAGCTACTTATAATCAGACGATTAATCCGCATTTGGTGACAGATGACAGCATTTATTTCTTTTTCTTTATTTATAGAAAGTAGCTTTGACATCACCGGGAGCATATTCTTTCTTTTTCTGTTTATAGAAATCCTGAAGCACGTAGAAAGCTTTCTTCTTCTGACCATTCTCGGAGATAAGCCCTTTGCGGTTGAAAAAATCCTGTACACCGTGCAACTGCCTGCGTGCAGAACGGAAGTCCATCAAAATCCATGGTGACATTCCAGAGAATCCTTCTGCACGATCATACATCGCCAACGTCTGTTTGTACAGTTCCTCCTGATACTCTTCCGTCCAACGTTCGTCTATATCACCATGACGACCATACAAAGCACCACCACCCAATTCACTCACGAAGAAGGGTTTGTCGTAGGGAATCTCCCATTTACGATTTTTACAGTCTGCCACTTTGCCACCATACCAACCAAGATAACAGTTGAAACTGATGATGTCGACATACTTGTTCATGTTGTCGTCAATGGTGCACACATTATCCGGCTTCCAGCTTACTTCCATCGCCATACTTAGCAAACGGACATTGTCAGCATCACGCACCTGACGCGCCAAAGCTCCCAGAAAATTATCACGCGCCTCACTGCGCGGAGTTTCATTGGCAATAGACCATACGACTACCGCACAACGGTTCTTGTCTCGATCCATCATGTCCTTCAACTGCGTGGAAGCATTTTTGAAAGTCTCCGGATTGTCCCAGTGTATCGTCCAGTAAACAGGAATCTCATCCCATACCATCAATCCCATCTCTTCGGCAGCACGTACCATCTTTTCGTTGTGAGGATAATGAGCTAGACGCACAAAGTTACATCCCAGTTCCTTGGCCCATCCCAGCAACGTACGGCATTCAGCCTCCGTAGCCACACGACCTTGGCGGAACGGTGCTTCTTCATGAATGGAAATGCCACGGAAGAAAGTTTTCTTACCATTCAGATAAATCTCCTTTCCCCGCACCTCTATCTGGCGGAAACCTATTTTGTCCTTGATGACCTCATCGCCACAAGAAAGAACGACCTCATAAAGCTTCGGGTCTTCTGGATTCCATAGCTTGGGAACAGCTTTCATTGAAAGGAGTGCCCTGCCATTCTGATCAGTAGTGACGGTTTTGCTTATCTTCATCTCGGGGATACTGACCGTTACAGATACACCGCTTCTTTTTACATTAGTCTGTACATATCCGCTGATTTCGTTGTACTTGCCTTTTGGCAGTTGCACAGAATAATCGTCTACGGAAATCTCCGGAGTTTCCACTAACAGCACGTCACGGGTAATACCTCCATAATTCCACCAGTCGGAATTGACCGTAGGAACACCTTCGGGCTTGCGGTCATTGTTGACACGGAGAATGACGAAGTTGTTGCCTTCCTTCACCTTATCCGTAATGTCGAAACTGAAAGGAGTAAACCCGCCTTCGTGCATACCCAGCACTTCACCGTTCATATACACATTTGCCAGATAATTGGCTGCACCGAAATAAAGGTACACCTTCTTACCTTCTTTCTTCTGATAGTTGAAGTCTTTCTTATACCAGATGCTGCCTTCGTAAAAGAAGAATCTGTCGGATTGTGTATTCCAGTCGCCCGGCACTCTCAAGGTTTCGGTCTTGCAGAAGTCATATTCCACCATATCCGATTTCGACTTGGGCCGGAGGTTTCTGAAAAAACCGTTCGTACTGTTCAACCGATAATCATAGTAACCGGTGTCAAAGGGATCGACTATTATCTCCCAGTTGCCATTGAGGATGGTTATATCACGGTCATACACATTCTGTAAAATCTGCTGCCCTTTCATCGGCGAGACATAACAAGCTAAAAGACATAGCAGAAATAACATTCTGCTCGTTTTGTTTCTCATATTCAGTTTATTTTAGAAATTTCAGTAAAAAAAATCCTTCTATAAGGAAAAGAGACCTTCTGCCCCCTTTCCCTATAAAAGGAAACTGTTAAAAGTACCCCGTCTTATTTCATCGTATTCCTGACGACTTCCATCGTTTCTTTTTGCCGTTGGTTTACAAACTTCCGGGCTTTTTCCGTTATCCTCTTTGACTCTTCCGGATTCTTTGCCATCTCAAGCACCGTCGGAACATATCTTTTCACATCTTCCTCGTTATCGAAATCGAACAACCAAGAATCCAAGCCGATTGTCTTCCACATATAGCCCTTGCTACTTTGTTCCGCCCATCTCACCACAATGGCAGGAATACCGTTAGCTATGCACATAATCGGACAGTGCATCTCGTGACTAAAAAGTCCGACTGAATGTTTGTAAATACTAATGGCTTCCTCTAACGTCCATTTTGTACTTCTCCATACCACTCTCGACTTTACGTCCTCCGGAAGTTTGTCCAGAATCCACTCCTTGCCGATAGACAGCTCTGTTTCATCTTCGTGAACAATCAATACTTTCAGATCTGTCTGGCGCACAATTTCAGTGACAGCCTCAATCATCGGGACATGATCATGTTCCTTCATCGACTCGTTAAGGTTATAAACCGCTTGATCAAAAGGACGATTTTTGAAAGTGTGCTCCCAAAACGGAGTGCGCCGGTGATTGGGGTTACAGCAGATATACTTTCCATCTTCCAATCCGTTCTCTTTCAGATAAGCAAGTGCTTTGTCTTCATCAGTCACATCCGTGCCAAACGCAGCGTCTGGTGCCCATTCCATAATCGGACAATGAATATTCTCTTCCTTTGCACGGTCCAGCGAAACCGTATCGCGGAAATAAACAAATGCCGCATTATTCAAAGCTTCATTCTCGGGAGTACCATATAGACCGTAAGTCACGCCATACACCCCGTAAGGCTTACCGGTCATTTTCTTAAACAAAAGTGCTTCTTTCCACGAAAGCATGGAAGGACCGGAGTTATGCACCAAAATATCGGCTTTAGAAATGGCTTCCGACAGTTCAGTCGTAGACGCCTTACCCTCTTCGGAAAGAGTGCCTTGCACAATGGCGAGTTTAGGAAAACGTTTCTTCAGCATCACAACTTCACTTTCCGGAAGTAGTCCGTAATACGGCCAAAAAATCAGTTCTGCCTCGGGGATGTATTTCTCTGCCAAAGCTAAAAAGCCGGGAGTATGGGCTACGTCACCGATATTCTCTACCTGCCAGCCCGAACGAAGCAGAATAACCTGGTTCTTTTTGTTCTTCACTAAGCCGTTACCCGGCCATACGACTGCCAAGACAATGCCGACAAGCACAACTCCAACAGCAATCAAAATGTTTCTTTGAAATATTTTTCCAAGTTTCATAAGATAATCATATAAATTATTACAAGGGCAAAGGTAAGTGCCATCCGTCCTGAACAGTTATCATATTTGCCCATTTTATTATCATAAAAGTTTTTTCCAATATCAATTCCCCACAAGAAGCTTTCACGACCATCAGGAACACTGTTTCTGTCATCATCAACAAAGGAAAACTCCCGAAAGCATTCTAATTTATACGCTCAAAGTAAGGAAGTCTACCGAGCGGAACTTCGATTCGAACTGTACATCCACCTTTATATACCTTTCCCTGTTCGTCCTTCCACTTTCCCTTCGGCAAGGCTACGGTGCGGGTCGTTCCCTTTTCAATCATGGGAGCTACCAAATATTTGTCACCCAACATATATTGGTCGTTGCAAGACAGAAAGCCTTCGTGTGGAAAGACATACTCCATATGGCGTACGATAGGTTCCCCATTCCTGGCAGCCTCCTGTGCCAGTCCGTAGATATAATCGCCCATGCGTGAGTGCAGTAGAGCAGCCGCACGGCACATATCCAAGTGTTTGCGGTCAAGCACTCGCCAAGGGGCTACGGAGAACTGCATCATGGGCATCAATGCCTGATTTTGTGCGGAACGTATCATCAGCGTCTGGTCGAACGTACCGTAGTCAATATCCTCGAACGTACTCAATAAACCTCCCCCAATCATATCCGGACAAGTATAAGGATGTCCGATCAGTCCGGCAGAAATCATATCGGGTATAAGCAGTTTCAGCTCGTTCCAAGAATAGCCCTTGTCCTGCAAGCGTTGCGCTACCGGCTGGTTTCCGTTCTTCCAGGAAGCGCGCATTTCGCTAAAAGCAAATTCTGTCCCCAGCCGGGTATAGATTTCGGACTGTTCATAGCCCTTGGCATTACTTTCCTTGTTCGGAAAAACAGTTGAACCTTCAACGTAAAAGTCGAAATCCACCGCATCGAACTTGAAGCCATCTATACCATAGTTGTCTTGAAGGTTTTTCAGTTTTCCACGCAGCCAGTTCATTGCAACCTCTTTCGTCAAGTCAAGGCAAGCACTGTACCCGTTCCACCATTTAATAATAGCCGGGCTTCGACTTCCTTTTTCCAACACCAATCCACCCTTGGATAACATTTCCTTAAACTCCTCACCGTCAGGGCTGATAAAGGGGGTAAGCCACAACATGATTTTGAAACCTTTGCCATGCAACTCATCCACCATTGCCTTGGGATTGGGGAACTTGACCGGATCAAACTCAAGGCAACCGTAATCTTTCGCCCATTGGTCATCTACCATGAAAACACCAGTAGGAAAACCGTTATCAATAATGTCGGCAGCATACTTCAAAATATCTTTCTGATTTTGATTACGGCCTAACTCTATCCATGTATTGTACTGAGGCATCTTGAACATCAGCATATCCGGTGTCCGTCCCGTTGGCGGGAAGTGTTTACGCATGGCAGCCACGTAAGCATCTCGCAGACTGCCACCTACCTGTACCGAAGTTATCTCTTCGTGACTAGAATAAAGCAGAAGGTCTCCCTGCTTCAGTTCAAAAGCAAAAGGCTCGTCACTCCAAACATATCGCCCCTTATTGGACACTAAAAGCGGAGCTGCTTGATTACCGTTGTTATCACGAGCCAAATCCTTCAGGGCGAACTCCGAAGGGTAAGGTTGGAACTGTATCTCGTTGAAAGGTGTATTGCAATACGCTTTAGCCGTATATGCACCGTACCAGACCTCACCTTCAAGTGAAGGAATGCGCGAAATATATTCATAGGAATGAATTTTCTTATCGAGGGTCACGCGAGAAATCGGAATATTCAAGATGTCGGACATTGTCGCACTGTGCAGAATAGTGAAAACTTGCTTGTCTGATTGAGCATTTATAAGATAGGAACGACTCTTCACCGTTTGGCCTTCATAGTCATAATCCGAATCGGAGAAGTTCACAACGATATTATGACCGGAAGAGAACTCTGACCGCTGTATCTTACCGTCGGAAGTGACAAAGGAATGCGAAACAAGTTCATCGTATGCAATCTTCTGTAACCACGGGCATACATTCTCATAACTTTCACGGAATGTTTCCTTGAACTCATCCCAGCGGTTCCTGTTCAAATTCCACAAAGGAGCGGAACCATACAGCATATTAAACAAATCCTTTTTCCACCAAATTTCAGGATAATGCTGGTTGCCGTCTTCCCAACGCCACGAAGTAACCACCGCATCATGATACACCAATTCATAAAGAGGCACACGCGTTGCTTCGTTGATGGAATATTTTAGGTAAGTGGGGGTAGCAGTCCGTGTTCCCACCATAATGGACGGGCAAGAATTGTTTTTCCAACTTCCATAATAATAAATCGTACCTTTTTTCTCAATCTCCGAATCAAACCACGTACGTTGCAAGGTCATCATGCCATGTACATAGACAGAATGTGGCACGGCAAAATCCGCTCCCCACTCGCCACCGACATATAGTCCTTGGTCTTCAAGATACTTCAAATTGCGATTGAGAGCGTTAGCATAGCCTTCACGCGTCACAGAATGTTTTTTAGAGTAGCATTCGTATAGTCCGTTTGCCTGATAGACATCCACAAAATAACATTCATGCGGATAATCTTTCAATTTACGGCTAACCTTTCTCTCCACCTGCTCCGCCATTGCCGCGGGGCAGGCATAAGTGCCAAATCTGTTGCTATAAGTTGTTCCGTCTTTCTTACGAGCTGCCAACCGGTTGAACAAACCAGGATAGACTGCATGACGAAAACGATCAGAACCGTTCCAATCAAAGTCATAATAAGTTGTGTCTCTTTTATGCAAATCGGAGAAAAGTTCATAACCACCTGTCGCATATCCAAGTTCCTTCAATTTAGTGTCATATCCGACAACCGGATAAGGCTGATGATTGGCATCCCATAAGAATAAAGCTTTATCAACACCCGATTCCTTCATGTCACGTGCCATGCTGATATCACGTCCGGTTTCCCACACATACACATGGGGCGCACCCACCATCTTTTCAATCGCGGGAAAACGCCGTTGCTTCTCTTTCAGCGTGACAACCCCGTTCTTCTTCCAAATATAATCGCGATATTTCTTGCATTGAGCCACATAACCACCTTGGTCAAAAAAATGATAGGTAATCCTGCGGTTGTAACTGAATGTCTCCATCGAAGACAACCATACCGGCTTGAATGTCACCAAGCCATCCTCTTGCCGGATCGTGCGTAAAGCCGCATCGTATGGCGTTTCCAGAATAGCCATGTAGCCGGAACGGAACTGTCTGTCCACGATTCCCATCCATGCCATCGACAATCCGCCGCCACAGAAGTAGGTTATGCCGTTGCCCAACGGATAGCGAGTGTCATCCACCGGCAGCAGCAGACCTTCACCGTCAGTATAAAGAAGATAATAATCCTTATTCTCCGTAGTAAAAGCCGGCGGATAATCAAACTCGGTCATCGGCGTTTTTCCTTTCGCCTTCAGTTCAAACTGCACTCCCGAATCGGCAGAAAGCGATACGAATGCCTCGAAAGGAAAAGCTGCTTCCAAATAAAGATGAAGACTGCCGTTCTCCTGCTTCACGCTTTTCACTTTCACCTTTCCAGCCTCCGTTTTCTGTATCCACTGTTTACCATTCCGCAAATCCTTTACGCAGAACAATGCCGTCCGGTCATCAAAAGCCACTGACAAACGGCTATCGGCAAGTTCCCATACCTTTGCAGACAATGACAAGGAACAAATATATAGCCATATCAGGCACATAAAAATCTTTTTCTTCATATCTTTCTACTATATTATAAAGTCACTTTCCCCAGCCTGTCGGCGTTTCACTCAATATCATTTCAATGGATTTCGCATTCATTAATTCATCATGTTTGATAAACGGACTATTCCAAACTTTTCCATTCACCTTACACGATTTAATGTAGACATTACCTTTCGAGACATTCGCCGTTATTGTCAAGGTCTTTCCAGATGAGAGTTTTATCACCGACTTCGGATACAACGGTGCATTCAAGTAATAATAATCCTGACCTGCATTCGGGAAAAAGCCAAGCGAACAAAACACATACCATGAAGCCATGGACCCTGTATCATCATTTTCCGGATAGCCTAATAAATCATAGCCTCTAGCCATAATATCATGCACCCAATAAGATGACAAATCAGGACGACCGGCATGAGTAAAAGCGCGAGTGGCCAGAAATCCAGGTTCGTTAGTATATCTAATCAATCGATGTTCAAAACCATAAACCAGACGTTCTACAAATTTATCTTTTCCCCCCATCAATTTTATCAGCACATCAAAATCATGAGGTACATAATAGCTATATGTCCAAGAAGAAGCTTCATAAAAAGGAGATGTCCAAGAACCTCCATAGCGAACAGCATCTATATTAGCAAAGACTCCATCCTCTGTTTTAGCATCAATGAATCCCGTGTAGCCGTGACTTTCAAGATGGGGATTCCAAAGATTGATCCATTTATGGCTGCGCTTGAGATATTTTTTATAATCAGCTTCATATCCAAGTCCCCGTGCCATAAGCGCCACACTATAATCATTATACGCAAACTCTAACGTTTGGGAGGTACTCATTATACCAGTGGGAATCCATCCCAATTCTTTGTACTTTTTATATGTATCCGTCTTTACACCGGACTTGAAATACCCTAATCTTCTGTGATCCGCATTATATTTCACAATCTTATATGCCTCATTCCAATCAATTCCTTTTACACCCTTAAGGTAGGCATCTACTATGACGTGATCTACATCATTTCCTCCTTGTTCTCCTGTGCGATCTACACTTGCCGTAAATCCGTCATAAATGCAGCCATTATGCTTGAAACGATCTATTAAAGCTAGAATATTATCACGCATGGCCGGTTCATCCATCAAAGTCAACAGCGGGTAAGCTGTTCTAAAGGTATCCCAGAAAGCATAATTGTCATCCCAGAAAGGTTCCTTGCTATCCCATTTCGAATTATCAAGCGAACGGTCACGAGCCAAAGTAAACGAACGATATAATGCAGAATAGAATATTATCTTCTGTTCTTCCGACGATGTTTCTACATCAATCGAATTTAATTTACTTTCCCAACTATTCTTTCCTGACTCTTTTACTCTCTCAAAATCCCAATCAGGAATTTCTTTCAACAGTAGTTCTTCTGCTTTATCACAACTGGTAAATGAAATAGCTAATTTTAGCAAGATTTCAGTTTTCTCCTTTGTATCAAATTTGCAGAAAGCACCAATATGTTGTCCGGGTTTTTGTTTCCCTCTTTCAAGAACATGCTCTCCCCGCAATATTTTATCTCCTTCCCACATACCCACTTCTTCTGCGGGTCTATTATATTGTCCGGCCAAATGCAGATAATATGGAGCTCCAGGCCAGCCACCATTGAACTTTATTGTCATCCTAATTTTATTCGCTACAGAATCCAACTTCACTGAGTTTTCCAGAACTGTTCCTTTCATTTCTGTGGCTATATCACCTATAATACTTTGCGAAGCATCAAAGACAAGATATGATTCATCAGATGCAGGATAGGTAAAACGATAAATTGCACTGTAATGTGCCGGGGCTATTTCTGTAACAATATTATAGCGGTCTAAATTAGTCTTATAATAATAAGCTTTGGTAACATCGTTTGAATGAGGAGAATCATGTCCTTTCAAGTCAATATCCAATCCAACTTGAGGTGACACCAGAAAATGACCATAAGAGCTCCAACCTGTTCCACTAACGTGTAATTGACCAAAACCACGAATCGGATAATTCGGATGATAGCCATCCATTCCACCTTTCTCTGTTTGAGGAGAAGGATTAATGCTCCCGTACGGAAGCTGTGGTCCTATCACACAGTTGCTTCCACGCTTATCTATAGCACCAATACTGGTGTTTACATAATCCACACTTTTTTCCTCGGCTCTGCCAAATAAAGAAAAAAGAAAGAAAAGAAAACATAATAGTAAGTTCTTCATAATATTAATCTTAATGTCAATCATCTATTTATAATCCCCATCTGATAAGAAATCCCTTGCAACGGCTGTCCACCCCCCACTGAAATCTGAACAGCTCCTTTCATCGGTATGGGATAACCACTCCTATCAATCACCTGCAACTCTTTCTCCGGCAAAAAGAATGAAACATTCTTCGTCTCTCCTTTTTTCAGATGAATACGTTGAAACCCTTTTAAAGACCGGATGGGTACACGGAAAGATGCTTTCCCGGACGAGACATAAAGCTGTACCACCTCATCACCGTCCACTCCACCTACATTCTTCACATCGGCACTGACCTGATATCCGTCAGCCACCTTTGCTATTTTCAGACGGCTATAACTAAACTGGCTATAACTCAATCCATAGCCGAAAGGATAGCGTACTTCCCCTTTAAAGTAACGGTATGTACGGTTGTCCATGCTGTAGTCCTCAAAGTCAGGAAGGTCTTTTTCACTTTTATAGAAAGTCACCGGCAAACGACCTGCAGGATTGTAATCGCCAAAGAGTACGTCGGCAATAGCCAATCCACCCGCTTGCCCCGGATACCATGCATTGAGGATGGCCGGCAGATTCTCCGCCTCCCACTCCACAGCGACAGCACTACCCGTAAGCATCACAAAAACAACCGGTTTGCCCGTAGCAACCAATTCTTTCAACAAAGCGGTCTGTACGCGGGGAAATGAAATCGTTTCACGGTCTCCGCCTTTGAAGCCTTCGGCAAATACCTTCATAGACTCACCTTCAAGGCTGGCAGAAATTCCTCCGGCAAAAAGAATGACATCGGCATCTTTCACTGCACGAGCTGTTTCTTTGGGGTCGGCATCCCACAAATGCCCTACATCAAATTTCAATTCGCTAATGTCAGTATATTGCCAGTATTCGATAATCACTTTATAAGACTTTCCCTCTGTCGCAGAAAACGTATAATAAGTTTGCCCTTTTTCTGAATCTATGCAAAGCTGATTATCCACATACAATTTATAACCGTCATCCCCTAAAAGGTACAAACTTATCTCTCCCGAACCTGCCGGACGAAACTCTGCTGTATAACGGATTGACATCTGATTCGCAGCTATTCCGGATGTGAAGGCTTCTCCGTCACCATGTTGAAAGTTTATCTCCGATTCCATTTGTACCGCTACAGGCGCTCCCTCCAAACGAGGATTCGGGAAATATTCTGCTTGCAGCCCCTTTTTACCATTGTAGCTGAACTGGTCTGGATCAAACTCTGAACGAAAGACCTGCGTATCCACATAGCCGCAGCCCGGTTCATAAATCAGTTCTACTTCCTCGCCCACTTTCTCACGCAGCCCGTCCATGATGGACCAAACTTTGGTTGGATAGCCGTAATAATTTCCCAACATCACATTCTCATGAACTGCATTCGGTCCTACCACTGCTATTTTCTTCACTTTCTTACTAAGAGGAAGTACCTGGTTGTCATTTTTAAGCAACACAATGGATTGCCTTGCCATATCAAGAGCATGTTCTTTGTGAGAGGTACTTTCCAGTACATCCGTCGTTATACGGGAATAAGGGTTCCGGTCTATCGGATCGAACATACCAAGGCGCAAACGGATTTCAAACAAACGTTTCAAAGAAGCGTCAATCTGTTCTTCCGTAATCAAGCCTTCCGCCACAGCCAAATTCAACGCATGATAGGCTCCGTTATTGGAACATTCGCAATCTGTTCCGTGAAGCACGGCATCTGCAGATGCAGACTGTGCGTTCGGATGGGTCTTATGAGTTCTATAAAAGTGATTGATTCCGCCACAGTCGGAAGTCACGTAACCCGTGAACCCCCATTTATTGCGCAGAATATCCATCATCAACACATCGTTTCCACAACAAGGCTGTCCGTAGAAAGCATTATACGCACACATCACACCACTCACCTTCGCATCGACTATCAGTTTTTGAAAAGCAGGCAGATAGGTATCCCAAAGATCCTGATTGGAGACTTCCGCATTAAAAGTGCTGCGGTTCCATTCCGGTCCGCTATGTACGGCATAATGTTTGGCACAGGCAGAAGCTTTTAAATAATGAGGGTCATCACCCTGCAACCCCTGTACAAATGCCATGCCGAGCTGTGAAGTAAGATACGGGTCTTCACCGTACGTCTCCTGTCCCCGTCCCCAACGTGGATCGCGGAATATATTCACATTAGGGCTCCAAAAGGTAAGCCCCAAATAGATGCCTGACTTCCCCTTTGCCGATGCGTCATTATAGATAGCACGTCCTTCATCGGAGGCATATTCCGCCATTTTTTGCAAGGAACTTGTACTCCAAGTGGCAGCCATACCAATAGCTTGCGGAAAGGAAGTGACACGATAAGGAGAACGTGCCACTCCATGTAAACACTCATTCCACCAATTGTAAGCAGGGATGCCCAATCGTTCTATAGCGGGAGCACTATTCATCATCTGCCCTATCTTTTCTTCTAAAGTAAGAAGAGAAACAATATGATCCGCCCGTTCCTCTACCGTTTTGTCTGGATCAAGAAAAGGTAAGCTGTACTGGGCCACTGCATGAGCACCGCAAAGGGCACTGATGCAAAGCATTAAAAATCTTCTTTTCATTATAGATATTGATTTAGTGCCTGTTTCTACATTTTCTTATTTAAGACACCATTTCTGATTCTTGTCTTGCACTATTTTATAGTTCTGTTTAGAATTTGTTTCACTAACCGTCAACGAGCCGTCTTCCGCAATCTGCAACACCCATTTTTCACCCCGGTCTTTTGATTCGAGCGTATAAGCATTCCCCTCCTGTCTGCTATTCCAGCTATCCAAAGCACTAGGCGTATCAACAGTAATGGTATGAACCACTAAACGATTGGTTTGTGGAACCGTCTCTTTAAAGCGCATCATAATTCCGGTACCGGGAGTTCCTTCGCTGAATTGGTTGGGAAGAATATGATAAGCATCGTGCACCAGCGCATACATCGGTCCGTCTAAAGACTTCTTTGAAGCGTAATTGGTGATTTTGATACCTGCATTTCCCCGGATAGCACTAAAGTTGGAAGGACGTGAGAACTGATAATCCAAATTGCTGTCCCGATTATTCAACAGCCAGTTCCAAGTAGTACGTAAAGGCTCGGATGACTCAATACGGTCTACCACAAACAGCGCATTAGAACCACACAGCAAAATGAAACGGGCATAACTCTGCAAAGGCGCGCCATACAAATCTGCCGCATCCGATGCCAGAACAGAAAGTGTTCCCTTATGAGCATCCAACAATCTTTTCCCACCGATAGAAACGGGAGCTTCGCCTGTTTTCTTGCCATTCATCAGTTTCATCGGACGATTGATTCCGCCACGCTGATCTAAAACCCGTGCCGGAACAGATGCTGTCCCGGGTACTTCAAAAGTACAGGTATTGTGACTGGCGGCACTTACGTCCAATGCTCTTGTTATATTCCGATAGCAAGTATGTCCCGGGTCTACCAAAAGACGTTCTCCGTTATGTTCCAGCATAAAACTGTTCACATCTCCGTGCAAATGGGCGGATGCATGACGCGCTTCCGCAGGAATCCGGGCGGCAAGAATGGTTTTTCCACCCCACACATCACGCAAGAAAGCATCTCCTCCGGAGAATGTTTTCAATTCGCTATAACCGGCTTGAACAGGAGAAATCGGTTTGGCTGCGTCAGCCAGCATCATAACGGAAAGGAAGCCGAAGTCATTTATCATTCCGAAACTTGCCAAGTCATGAGGTACGGGTTCGTTTGCCGGAAAATAAAGAGAATCAAACAACCAACGTGCCATGCCAGCTTGAGCGGGAAGTTCATCCTTTGCACGAGCTGATATGTGAACTAATAAATCACCGGAGGGTCTGAATATCGACGCACAATCTCCAAAGTTTGCGCTACGTGACAGATTGGCTAAAGGCCATCGTGCCAACGGCTTGCGATAAAAATGAGCGTAAGAAGCCCAATCTACCAATCGTGCGTATGGATCCAGCGTCGTTTTACCTATATGATTGGAACGGATCAATGCTTCATGCCCCAGCATAATACCATACGCTGCATAGTTGGCATACTGAAGGGACTCTCCATAACTTCCGTCCGGTTGAAAATGATCTAAAGCTACAGGCAGATAATTCATTGCGTATTGCAGATATTCTTTCTCTTCCAGAACAGCTGCCGCAACAGACATTCCCGCAAACAAAATACAATTCCAGTTATGAAAGAAATCCGAATGTTCCAAATAACGGCGGCATGGCAACATCCCCTTTTCCCGCAATGCAGCCTTAATCTCCTCTTGTTCAGAGAGAGTAAATAAATCCGAAACCATATCTAGAGAGATAGCTACCCCCCACGTCAAATGTGCCGTTTCAAGTCCTCCGACCATATTACCGCCACCGCCATAACCACGGAAACGGGGACCTGCCCAATCGGCCAAAGGACGGCGCACGATGCTCAGAACATTGCTCCGAAGCCATGAACCTACTTTATCCGATGGTTCCAAGGCATATATCAAAGCGGCATCTGTCAGATATTCCGAGGTGTGATGCCACCATTCGGTTGTGGCAGAAGGGTCTGTCAGATTAGGAGTCAATGCACGTTGGTTAACCCGCAACTTAATAGCTTGGAACAGTTCCGCTACCTGCGATGTCTTATCAATATCCTTCAACAATTTGTATTCAGTTTCATTCAGGAATAACCGCCCACCGGTACGATTATTTTGGGCAATCACCGGTATAACGCAAAGATACAGCATGAATAATGCCGTTAGTAACTGATAGATGTTTTTCATGATGTATTGTTTATTTTTCAGAATAATAAAGATTCAATCTCTCCCAAGACTGTCCGTTGAGCATTTCATTCCATTTCTTGAAGGGAGAGAAACGAGGATCGCCACTCCATCCAGCCCCTACATAATAGGTAAAAGGTTCACCGGACTTTGCATGAAGCAACACGACTTCATCTTTTTCGACTGTCCGGTAATCCACGATCCGGGAAGGGTCGGCAAATACAGCAGTAGCCAGTTGCCCGTCTTTCGCACTGATTTCTTCCATCAGAGCCAGCCCCCCGGTATCCTTTTTCGTATTGACTATCGCTTTTCCCATATTTGTGAGACCTACGGCCACGGTTATGTCTTTCCCGTCTTCCGTTTCGAAAGTAGAAGTCACTTGATAAAAGTTAGTACCGTTTATCATCCGTATTCTCTTTTTCTCATACACCGTTACCCCATTCGCCTGAAAAGGATAATAACTCAATTCAAACTCTATCCCATCCTCGTCGTTCCGGTAGATACGATAATTGGCATAAGGCCCTGGTACAAATAATTGTCCTTCCGTATATACCCCGGTACCGCCACATCCACGATAAAAGCCCATGTGATAGAAGTCGTACCCTTCGCCACGATCCACATGGTAATCCAAACCTTTGGCGTTTAAAGCATACCAGTTGTCTATGACAGAGTGAGCAACCGATTTTGCCCAGACATCGACTCCATTGCCTACTTTATCTTTCACCGTGCGTGCATATACCCGAAAAGCGATCCGGTCATTTTCCCAAGCAATGTCTTCACTGCGTTCCGGTACAAAACGGACGTATGTCTTAGGTAATTTCTGCGTAATGGCAGACCCCATCTCTTTTTCTAAAGATAATTCTCCGATACCCATCTTCAATGCTTGAGCAAAAGCAAGTACCACCGGTCCAAAAGCATGAGAATCGTTGTAATAAGTAGGATGTGACTTATAATCTTCCTTACTTCCACTTTTAGGACAAAGGCAGCTCCAGCAGGCATTACTTACAGAACCATCCTTTGCAATGTATGCCGCAAGTCCCCGAAGCCCTTTTTTAAAATGTTTCATGTATTTCTTATCCAGAACTTTTGCCTGAATAGCTATTCCCATACCATAAAGCAACAATCCGGTACCGGAAGTCTCGGCATAAGACCCCATATCAGTCATTTCCTGATGCCACATGCCATTCTCATCCTGATATTTCAGTACGTTCAAGTAGAAATCCCGGGTCAGTATCTCCACCTCCTTGCGCTGTGGATGACTTTTGGGAAGATCACCTGCCAACGCACTCAAAGCCAGTGCTCCCCAACCATTGCCACGGCTCCAGTTGTCTTGAGAAACCTCTCCTTTGGCTACAAAGCCACGTCCCTGATGAATAAGTCCGGAGTGATGGTCCGCCAAAATACGGAAAAGCTCCAATGTCTCGAATACAGCCAAATCTATATAATGCTGATTGCCTTCGCTCAATCCGGCATAAAGCAAATAAGGAGAGACAGCAAATGCCATATCTATAAAAACCTGATCCTTTTCTTTTGATACCCAACTTGGTATCAACAAGTTCTCACTGGAACGGCTTTGTTTCTCTACCATTCTCCGAGCAGCTTCCGCCACCTGTCTCTTCAAAGTAGGAGCCACACCTCTATAATGAAGCAGAGCCGCACCGCTGCCACCGGCTTCATAACTGATAAAACTGCCGCCACCTTTTATTTCTCTGGTTCCAAAACGTTCCATAATATCGACGGCACAATGCAGCAGACTATCCGAAGAAGAAGCAAGAGCCAATTCACTCATTCCTTGTAAAAGCAAACTTCCTTCATAACCCTTAATATTTGATTTCTGTATGCCTTTACGCAAAACGCTTTCAGCCACCTGACGAGTTGATATAAGAAAACCGTCTTTAGCTTGCAAAGCCACAGACAAGCATATTAATGCTAATATAGATACTATTCTTATCATAATCTTCTAATTAAGAAACGCAGTATTCAGAAAAAAGCTATGCTTCTTCTGAATACTGCAAAGATATTAAAAGTTCCGTTTCTCCAAATAACGATTCAGTTCTTCCTTCGACATCGGCAACTCACCCTTATAATTAATCACCCAATTCTTAAAGTCCTTATTAATCTCATCACTCCATACACTGTCAATCTCCCCGGCAGTATATTTATGTTCTCTGATTCTTTGTTGACCGAACTCATCTGTCAATGCAGTAAATTCAGCTGTCAATACGATATGCTCTACTAAATGAGCTGGTATAAACAACACACCATGCTTCTTTGCCAATACGGCATCTCCGGGCAATACTGTTGCATGTCCGATACGGATAGGCGTATTGATGCCGGTCAACAGAGTCTTACGCATATAAGAAGGATCAGAGCCTTTTATCCAGCCGTTGAATCCCTTGATTTTCCGCAAACCTTCCATATCTCTGACATGACCATACACAATGATACCTCTTTTTGAATTGGCAAAAACACCACTGCCTAAATTAGAACCAACCACCGTTCCGTATGACTCCTTGTTATACGCATCAGCTACATAGACATCCCCTTCGACTAAGGTGGTAACCGCCCAAGATACCGTTCTGCGCTGTTTCCAGTTTCTTCCTTCTTTCTTGCCTTGTTCTATCACCTGATTCTCCAAATCCTGACGAGCCGGCATGAATTGTGCTGTCACTGCCCGCCCCGTCATCACATCAGACTCCGTTTCATCTATTAGACTCCATTCACCTTCATATTGGTTATGATAGCCCAATTCAATCAATTCTGCCCAAGCTTCCTCAATGGTCACTTTCTTTAATCTTTCCAAAAGATTATCGGACACTTTGGGACGACCGTCTTCAAAACGTTCTCCTTTCCAATCAGCCGTCAAAGCCTTTATATATTCAGGAGAAGCCCCTACCCGTTGTGCATTAGCTCCGGCACAAACAAACAAAACAATAAATGCTAATGATACAAATCTACGTTTCATCTTTCTATTCTATTTTTATTTATTATTCCTATTAAAAAATCTCAAGCACCTTATCCCAATTCATAAGGATACCCAAGGTTATGCGGAAACCATTTTTTTCATCCTGAATTGAATTATTTAAAATTGAACACTGCCTTATCCTTGATATCACTAGCCGAGGCTCCTATCAAAACTTCAAAATCGCCCTCTTCGGCAACCCATGCCTGTTTTCTGTCATCATAGAAGCTTAAAGCTTGTTTATCAATAGTAAAAGTGACTTCTTTTTCCTCACCGGTCAACAAGGACACTTTTTCAAATCCTTTCAGTTCTTTCTCCGGACGAGGCAATGACGATTTCTTATCTTTGATGTAAAGTTGCACGATTTCCTTTCCTTCGCGAGAGCCTGTGTTTTTCACACGCACTTTAACGGTTATCGTTTCATCGGCTGTCATTTCCTTCTTGTCCATACTGATCTTGCCGTATTGGAACGAAGTATAGCTCAAACCGTGTCCAAAACAAAACAAGGGTTTCAGTTTCTGCTTGTCATGCCAACGATAGCCTACAAAGATACCTTCCTTGTATGTCACTTTAGTATGGTCACCTGGATATTCTCCCAGCGCATGAGCCGAGTTATCAGCTAACCTCACGGGGAAAGTAAACGGCAGTTTTCCAGAAGGATTCGTATCTCCAAAAAGGATGCTTGCTAAAGCATTGCCTGCAGAACTGCCACTATACCACGCTTCCAAGATGGCAGGAACCTCATCCACCCACGGCATGGCTACCGCATTGCCACTGATAATAATTACCGCTACATTTTTATTAACCTGCGCCAAAGCTGAAATCAAAGCATCTTGTTCGTATGGTAAACTCAAGCTTTCACGATCCACACCCTCACAATCCTGATATTCATTTTTGTTCAGTCCACCGATAAAGAGTACCAAATCGGCATCCTTAGCTGCCTCTACGGCTTCCCGACGCAATGCAACAACATCTATTTCCTTTCTCACCGGTTCTTTCGCACCTTTCAAGTCCTGCTCTTTCTGCATAGGTGATTCATACCCTTGTACAAAATCGACCTTGATATTCTTTCCGGCGCGCAGACGTATTCCTTCCAATGGAGATACTTCCTTCTTCACTTTTAAGGAAGAAGAACCACCGCCAATGGTCAGACGCTTTATCGCATTCTCCCCCACTACCAATATTCGTCTCACATTCGATTTAACAGGAAGCAACCCTCCCTTATTTTGGAGCAGCACCATGCCTTCTTCGGAAATGATTTGTCCAACTTTTGCATGTTCCGGAGAAGCAAAGGAGCCGTATGGTCTGTTGCGGCTCATCGTCGTACGAAACACTAAACGAAGAATACGCCGCACTTTATCATCCAATTCGCTCACACTGTATTTCCCTTCACGCAAGCCTTTCAGATAGGGCATAGCCATGTAATAGTTGTCGTATGCATTGCTCGCTCCCCAATTAAGACCGTTCGTCCAACTACCGAATTCCATATCCAGTCCGTTTTCTATAGCCTGCTTGGTATCGTGTACGCCTCCCCAGTCGGAAACGACTACTCCGTCAAACCCCCATTGTCTCTTCAATATCTCTTTCAACAAATATTGATTATGGCAACAATGTTCATTTTTATACTGATTGTACGCTCCCATAAGCGCCCATACCTTACCCTCTTGCACAGCCGCCTTGAAAGCCGGCAAGTAGATTTCATGCAAGGCTCTGTCATCTACCTCTACATTGACATGATCGCGGTCTATCTCCTGATTGTTGAGAGCAAAATGTTTCACACAAGCAGCCACACCATTCTGCTGCACACCTTGTATATAAGGTACTACCATACGGGAAGCCAAATAAGGGTCTTCGCCCATGTACTCAAAGTTACGTCCATTGAGCGGTGTACGATAGATGTTTACGCCCGGTCCCAGCAAGACGTTTTTGTTGCGGTAACGCGCTTCTTCCGCAAGATTCTTTCCGTAAAGACGGGCTATCTGTGGATTCCATGTAGCCGCCAGACAAGTCAAGGCAGGAAATGCCGTACAAGAATCATTGGTCCATCCGGCACCCACCCATTCGTCCCATGCTACTTCCTGACGAATACCATGAGGACCATCCGTCATCCAGTTTTCAGGAATACCCAATCGGGGAACACCCGGTGAACTGAATTTGGACTGCGCATGACACATAGCAACCTTCTCTTCCAAAGTCATTTTAGACAGAGCATCTTTCACCCTCTCCTCTATAGGTTTATCTTCATCAAGATAAACAGGAATATTGACATTCTGTGCCTGAACAACTGAACATGACAGGCAGAACACAGTTAATGATAAACGAATATACTTAAACATTCTATTTCTTTTTATTACAAATGATACAACTATAATAATCCTAAAAACAGTCTTAATACCCTATCTACACTATACAAATACCAACTTCTTAAAATCCTAACCTTAAAAAAACAAGAAACAACTTGTCTGCCTTTTATCTAATTCCTACACATTTCTATCTTCATCGCAAATCCTCCACCAGGTGCCAGATGAGTACTTAATTACCATCTTACACAACATTGTCGCTATTAAATAAGAGGGAAAAAACGTTGTATGCCTATAAGCCATAATCAATAAAAAACACTTTTCTGAAAAGTACTTATAAATCGTAATATTGCCATGGTATTATTTGTACTCCACTAGTATGGTGATAAGACACTAATCAACGAGCAATCCCCACCAAAAGACATCCCAGCATATATCATGCATGATTCTTCATACATGATTGCTGATTTTTGATAACTATATGCAGGGATTTGCTAACCCCTCCCTCCTCCTTCTGCAGTACATTTGCAACAGAAAGCAAAACTCGTTTTTAAACCGAATTAATCTATATAATATGAAAACTGATATCAAAGCAATCGTGGCATCCGTAGTTTCCGGGAATCAATATGCTTTCAGGCAATTCTACGATCTTTATTACTTGAAGATTTACCGTTTCATCTACTATTTCCTGCAAAATTCATACGATTGTGAATCGGTGGTATCGGATGTATTTTGTCTCGTATGGGAGAAACGTCACTTACTGGAAAATGTGGAGAATATGGATGCTTATATATACCAGATCAGCAGAAACGAATCATTTCATTATCTAAAAAAGAAAAACAGCGAACAGTGTATATCTATTGATGAGGCATTCGCGGATATTCCTTTGACTGCAGATTCAGTAGTAGATACAATGACTGAACATGAAATGATGCAAGTCTATCGGTTTGCTGTAAATAAGTTACCGGAACGATGCAGAAATGTCTTTCTGATGGTACGCGAACAAAAACTCTCTCATAAAGAAGTTTCCGAAATTATGGGAATCACTCCGGGCACTATTGAGGTTCAGATGAACATAGCCATAAAGAAAATAACCACCGTAGTGAAGGCTTACTATCCAAAACTGATGGCTACCGAATACAAATAAAAAAACGCTGTATCAATCATAAAAAGGGACTATGTCAAAAATACACCTTCTACTCATAATGATAGCTTTGCTTCCGTCAGTTTCCGGCTATGCCAAAAATAAACAATTGGAAAAAGATGCCGTTCCGTTTTTCGGCGCACAAATATTCATTGAACCTGGACAGACACAACCCCAGATAGAAAGCTGGTTCAAAACACTAAGTGAAAATGGCATGACCGTATGCCGTATCCGAATGTTTGAATCGTATATGTTACAACCTGACGGCAATTGGGACTTTACACTTTTCGACTATGCTTTTCGGGCTGCTGACAAACATGGTATAAAAGTGTATGCTACCTTCTTCCCCGCTACAGAAAAGACAGACATTGGAGGATGGAAATTTCCGAAAGATGAAGAGCAGAAAAACGCCTTTTCTCAATATATCAAAGCTTTAGTTACACATTACAAAGATTTCTCCTCACTTTGTGGTTGGGTAATCATTAACGAACCGGGCACAGATGGTCATTATCCACAAACGGATTTTTTTCAAAGCGCACGTATGCAATGGAACGAGACTCATCCTATAAGGGATTTTAAAGAAAATGGATTTCCCATTCTGATGACAAACCGCGATAAAGAGTTTCTCAACGAATTTACTACCGAATTTCTGAGCTGGATAGCCGGAGAAATAAGGAAATACGACACGTCACATGACATTCATGTCAATCCGGCGGCTGTCTTCTCCAATTATGGAGAGTACGACTTTCCCTCTTGGCGTCATTTCCTTACCAGTCTTGGCGGGTCAGCACACCCGTCGTGGCATTTTGGATATTTCACCCGTCAACAATACTCTTTGGCAATGCTTGCTCTTGCCGAGATTCTTCGTTCCGGCGCAGGAGATATGCCGTGGTTCATGACAGAAATACAAGGTGGCAACAATACCTACAGCGGTGGTAATGCCATGTGCCCCACTTCTGAAGAAATAGCTCAATGGCTATGGATTGTTCTGGGTTGTGAAGGTAAAGGTGGAATCTTTTGGATGCTTAATCCGCGTAGTTCAGGCATAGAAGCCGGTGAATGGGCGATGATCGACTTTCAAGGAAAGCCTTCCGAAAGACTGACATCCGCAAAAGAAGTGGCAAAAGTAGTAAGCAGCTACACTGATATTTTCCGTAATCCCCGCATTATATCATCGGGCATAGACATCATCTATATAAAAGAAAGCTTATGGGCAGAGAATCTGATGGGAAAAAGCAGTGACCGATATCAAGGACGCAATCATGGAGCAGTGATAAAATCTTCCATTGCCTGCTTCAAGGCACTGACGGAAAGAGGGCTGAATGTAGGCCTGAAAGAGATTAACGAATATGATTTCTCTCAAGCCGACTACACGGGACGCTCCATTGTCATCTCCAATCAGATTTCTATCCCTACCGGCTATCAGAAGAATCTGGAAACATTTGTTTCCCGTGGTGGTACCCTCTTGGTAGAAGGACTGAGCGCTTTCTTTGATGAAGACTTGCACAATACCATGAATACAGGATTCACCTTTGAACGGCTGTTTGGCAGTAATATCTCGGAATTTATCTTGAAAGATGATTTATTCACAATAAACACAGGCAAACATAAACTACCTGTCCACCTCTGGCAAGGTAAAATAGCGGATAAGACAGCTCCTGTATCGGAACATTCTTTTGGCAAGGGACGCGTTATCTGGTTTCCTTCCAATATCGCTTTGGGGGCTTGGGTATCAGACAATTTCAAACCATTGTCTGACTATCTGTATGAAACACTTCCGAAATCAGCCAAAGCCCTATCGTTTGACAGACATCATGAAAATGTATTGCTGAGAACATTGGAAACAGACAAGGGAAAACTGCTTATCTGCGTAAACAAGTCTGAAGAGAAGGAAATCATCACGCTGAATAATCTGAACGTAATCGCCAAGTTAATTCCCATATACGCCAGTCCTGATTGTTCCGTAACTGGTAATAAAATAACGATGCACCCTGACGGCATATTAGTAATGATATTATAAAAACTGATTAATATATGAAAAAGGTATTCATAAAAAAGACTCTGGTATTCAGCCTCTTGCTGCTTTTTGCAATGGCAGGACAAGCACAATCTGCAGAAACCTCCGCCAAACAGTCAAAAACACCCCATAAAACGAAGGGCAACCCAATCACCCCGACCTACAAACGTGCAGACGCTCCGATAGATACCCGTATTTCCGACTTATTGTCACGCATGACACTGGAAGAGAAAATTTTGCAACTAAGCCAGTATATCACTGGTTTAAACGATAATGTGAACAACATCGGAAAGCAGGAGGATGAATATCCCAACAACGTAGGTTCCTATATTTATTTTAGCGACAACGCCAAACTGCGCAACGAACTACAACGTCGGGCTGTAAATGAAACCCGTCTTGGAATACCTATCCTTTTCGGTTTCGACGTGATACATGGTTTTCGTACCATCTATCCCATACCTTTGGCTCAAGGATGCAGTTGGAACACAGAACTCATTTCACAGTCTTGCGCCATGTCAGCCCGTGAAGCCCGTATGTCCGGTACAGACTGGACTTTTTCTCCGATGATTGATGTTGCACGTGACGGACGCTGGGGACGCGTAGCCGAAGGATATGGAGAAGATCCTTATACGAATGCGGTAATGGGAGCTGCCGCCGTGCATGGCTATCAAGGAAGGTCTCTGAACAATACCTCTAATGTAGCAGCTTGCCTAAAGCATTTTGTAGGCTATGGAATGTCCGAAGGCGGACGTGATTATACAGCCACTAATGTCTCCCGCCAGTCATTGTGGGACACCTACCTGCCACCTTACGAAATGTGCATCAAAGCCGGAGCCGCCACCGTGATGAGTGCATTCAATGATATTAACGGAGTGCCTGCTACAGCCAATCACTATACGTTGACCGAAGTGCTTAAAAAACGCTGGAACTTTGACGGTTTTGTCGTTAGCGACTGGAATGCCGTAGAGCAACTGATACCACAAGGCGTAGCGGCAAACCGCAAAGAAGCCGCTTCAAAAGCATTTTCAGCAGGATTGGACATGGATATGAAGGACGGATGCTATCAAGAACACATGTCTGATTTGGTGAAAGAAGGCAAAATAACCCTCCAACAAATAGATGCGTCCGTAGCCCGTATTTTACGCCTCAAATTCCAATTAGGCCTTTTTGAAAATCCTTATACTCCTTCCTATAAAGAGAGTGAAAGAATTCTTCGTACAGAAGACAAACGGATAGCAGCCCGCATGGCAGAAGAATCTATCGTACTGCTGAAAAACGAGAATAATCTATTACCATTAAATAAAAATCAAAAGATAGCTGTTATAGGTCCTATGGCTAAAGACAAAGAGAATATGCTAGGCTCTTGGAAGGGACATGGCCGTGCTGGAGACGTTGAAAGCATCTATGAAGGACTGGAAAAAGAATTTGGTTCTCAATTGCTTTATGCAGCAGGTTGTGATTTTGACGGAGAAGACACATCCGGCTTCGCTTCTGCTTGTTCGACAGCTTCGCAGGCAGATGTAGTCCTACTTTGTTTAGGTGAAAAGAGAGAATGGAGCGGCGAAAATGCCTCACGTTCAACAATAGCGTTACCGCATATTCAGGAACAACTTACCACCGAACTACAAAAATGCGGCAAACCAATTGTATTGGTTCTTTCCAACGGTCGCCCTTTAGAACTTTGCCGTCTTGAACCACTGTGTAAGGCTATCGTGGAGTTATGGCAACCCGGCATTGCGGGAGGTACTCCGTTGGCTGGAATTCTTTCGGGCCGCATCAACCCTTCCGGAAAATTATGCATCACTTTCCCATTGACTTCCGGACAAATCCCCATATACTACAATGCCCGACAAAGTGCACGTCCGGAACAAGGACAATATCAGGATATATCGACTTTACCACTGTATGAGTTTACTCATGGACTGAGTTACACTACTTATTCTTATGGAAATTTGTCAGCCTCCACTATGCGTATAACCAAGAATGACAAACTGACAGTGGAAATTCCGGTAACTAATACCGGTGATATGGACGGATATGAAACCGTACATTGGTTTATATCAGATCCTTATTGCTCCATCTCCCGTCCGATAAAGGAGCTCAAGAAATTCGAGAAACGTTTCCTTAAGAAAGGAGAGACAGCTTTGTTCAGCTTCGAAATAGAACCGAAAAGAGATTTCAGTTATATAAATGACAATGGCAGTCGTTTTATTGAGTCAGGAGACTATTACGTAATCGTCAAAGATAAAAGAATAAAAATAGAAGTAGTTGATTAACAATATATTGGGATATGAACTTTCTATCCCTTTGATCATACTCTCTCAATCGTCCAGTCACACAAAACAATTCATCCAATGAAGTGCTAAAATTTGAAGTGAACCCTTTTGATTATTCATGTAAAAAACAAAGTGCGAATTTTGCAGTATAGCTTTAATAAAAACTAATCCTGTAAAATTCGCACTTTGTTTTTCCTCTCAAATATTATATAGAAACAAACACCTATTTATCAAAATACTGAATCAAATCATACGCATTAAAATTCAATTCGCGGGCAAAGAAAGACAAATAAGGAAAGAGTTGATAAGAGTTATCATAAAGACCTTTATTAGCAGGTTTCGACGAATTATCCGTACCATCATCATCCTGGTATTTGAACCAATGCCATCCGATACAATTCTTAGCTTCAAGCAATCCTAATGTAAAATGCTGATAAGCATAAGCTCTCTCGTTTTGTGTAGGGACAGAATATCCGGCTCCCGACTGGTTATTCAGATCAGAGTCCTCCACCCCTTTCGTATAAAACTCACTTACAAGAAACGGTTTGTCCGCCCAATTAGCCCAATCAGCAATCGCTGTTGTCAGTTCAGGACTCCAACGACTATAATAGTTGATAGAAATAACATCACAATATTTTCCGGCAGCTCTCACTACTCCTTCCATATATTTAGGAGTTCCATGTAATCTAGTTCCCAGATAAAGCAACTTATCATCTACTTTCTTCACAGCCTCTTTCACTGCTTTATAATATTTCTCTGCTACAATCCCGGCAAACTCATTATTCAAGGCGTCCGTCACATTTTGCGTACCTTTAGAATCCATAAAAGCCTTCGCCGCAACATAAGCCGGATCACTTGAGTTACTGATAGCCAGAAAACGATCCAAAATCCGGGAACTGTTTGAAGAGAAGTTGATCTCATTATCCGAAAAGAAACCCAATACATTAGGATCACGCAAATAATCTGCGAAAGCGCTACCAGCTAAATATGAATCACACCATTCAACCCATCCATTATAAAACACAAGGCCTGCTGCGTTATCATCGCTTCCTCCGGGATAATTATAAGACTTCGCACTCTTGAACTGGCTTAGAAAAGCAAATGAAGGCGCCAAAGTCAACGGACTGCTCGGATTAGAAGCATTATGAGCCTGAATCTGTGAATAAGTTCCTGTACAAAAGGCACCTGTACCGTGAAAGCCGATCTCACTCAATTCACGTTGAGTAGTAGACAGCCATTTCTCATCAGTTCCAAACCTGCTATTCCAGGCCGTTTTATTACGACTGGAAGTTCCCTTACGCAAAGAAGTCGCACTACGTTCCAGATGCAGACAACCTTCCGGATCAACCAACCACCAACGTCCGTCTATTTTCTTCGTATAAAACCTTCCCGTAGCCGCCTGCCTCGGAAGCGTAGTCGAACTTCCGTATTTATTAACCGACTCCTGATACGCTTTCAACGTTTTAATAGCCGGTTTATACCCGTCCATATACGCAATAATACGTGTATTCTCTGTTTTCCAGCTGGATATAGGCGGATAAGCACTGGAATACTTAACACTGATAGGGCGATACATATTGGCATTTAATGACGGAGTATACATCACGGAAGCTCCGGGAGCAGGTAAATCTTCCGGATATTCCGACTCTACATCTCCCCCTCCCATCACTATATCAGGAGGCATAAAATTAGGATCTTTATCATCATCATCCGTACAAGACACCATAGGAATAGAACTTATAAACAGTAAAGTTCCCAATATAAATAGTTTTTTCATGGTATGTATTTTATTTATTATTAGTTGATTGTTGATCGAACCAGTCAGCCAAACGATAAGCGTTGATATTCAATTCTTTCATAGCATCAGCCAACGGTTTATAAAGATTGTATTCATTATCTACCAGTCCTTTGTTAGAGTCCAGATTCGAAGGATCTGCCCCTTTTGCCGTCGGATCATTATCCTGATAACGGAACCAATGCCATCCGACGCAATTCCCACTTTCCAATAATCCTAAAACAAAATGCTGGTAGGCATATCCACGTTCCTGCTGGGTTTGAACGGTGAAACCTGCCCCTGTTGTGTTTGCCAGCCCGGAATCCATTCCTTTCGTATAAAATTCCGTGATGATGAAAGGTTTCTGAGCCCATTCTCCCCAATGCTTCATGGTCTTCTCACTCGGTGTCCATGCACCATAGTAGTTAATAGCAACGACATCACAATACCTGCCTGCCGCTTCCACAATCTGGCGGACAAACTTAGGTTTTCCATGTAGACGACTACCTAAATAAAGGTGATTGGGATCATACTTCCGAATCGCTTCCGATACCACTTTATAGTATCGTTCCGCTACTACCCCCGCAAACTCTTCCCGATGTTCGTCCGTAATTTGCTGCGAAGTAATACCTTGCTGTTTCAACCAGGATTCTGCATACAATCTTCCCGGATCATTGGGATTCTTCAAAGTCAGATACCCCTCCAGGTTCTTCGGGCCGAACGGCAGTTCATTGTCCGAAAAATAACCGATTATGTTTTTATCCGTTTTGTTTGCGACCAGTTTTTGTGCCATCTCATCGCAATAGGTTTCAAATTCCGGGTCAAAAACGAAAATACACTGATTAGGATATCCCGTATTGCCAGGCAACTGATAAGTTCCTCCACGTTTCTTCCCATATCCACTCATCAGGTTCAGAATGATTGAGCGGGTCAGTACCTCCTTGTGAGAGGCATTGTAAGAGGCAATAGCTTCCTCATTACTCCAAGAACCAGCCCCGGAAAAGCCCAACGAATGAATCATTTGTGCTGTTCCTTTCATCCATTTTTCCTCCGTACCGAATTTGTCCAGCATTGCTTGTTTATTGCGTTCGGAAGTACCTAAACGTACTCCAACCACCACTTTCTGCAAATGCCGATACCCATCGGGATCAATCATCCACCATCGATCCCCGATGTGTTCTACCCTGAAAAATCCTGTAGCCTGATGCCTAGGAGCATCCAAATCACTTCCATACTCATTCACATGTACTTTACCAGTAGGTTTGAACCCATCCAATTGAGCAATAGTACGAGTATCATACTCTTTCCAGGGAAGATCTTTCTGTCCTTTCACCCACGGACGGGCAGTGACCTTAAATGTACGTCCCTGGGCATAACCAAACTGGGATAACAGCAGCAAAAACAATATAACTATACTATTTTTCATCATCTAATATTCTTTTACGATTCGTATTGCATTTAAAATGGGCACAGACTCCACCGCTCCAAAACGAACGACAAGCCCTTTTCCTTGTGAAACCGGAACAATATATTTCTTAATAACCGCACGTTCGGAACCGTATTCTTCTGCAATATTCATTTGTCCGGCAACAGATACCCCATTTATATCCATAGAAAATACCCGGTTAATATAGTCCTCCCTCACCACATCATTTCCCAAATTATACACCAAAGCCTCTCTTTTATTTTCAGAAGTAAGTTCCGTCCAATACAAATATACAGCATAGACACCATCCGGCACATCTGCCTTAAAAGCCTCAATGCCTACTCGCTGTGTCTGAAAGATAGGATCCTGATCCGTCCCCAGTATATCTGTATCGCTGGCAGGCAAAGAACCGTAACGAGTTTTGTTCGGAGCCACCTCCCCACCAATATATCCCCATGAACCTTCTTCATAAACCTGTTCGGGTATCCAGCACATCTCTGCTGTCCGATCCTCAAAATAGCGTCGAGCCCCCAATAACACATTGATCTCCGTAAAGCCATTCTTCACATTGACACATTTAAAATCACAGACATACTGGTCACGATATTCACGTCCCTCCTTTTCTATCACAGCATCTACCACATTCTCTCCGTTCACAAAAGGAATGTCCACGGAAACAACCTTATCTGTTACTGGATATACTCCAAAACTTTTTCCATTCAAAAAGACTTCCACCTTATCCGCGTTAGTATAGACTTTCAGGGGTTGCGTACAGCTCTTTCCATCCCGACTGGCCCCTGCCCTGTTCTTCCAAGATTTAGAAGCAATATGCAGGATAGGTGACTCTTTCAGATAAGCCTGATAAAGATAATACCCGTCCTTACGTTCTCTATCCGTACTTACCAACCCTTTATTGTTAACATGAGGCATGGCATTTCTTCTGGCTTCGGAATAAAAATCATTCAAATTCCAAACCATAGCCCCCACTATATAATCCCTCTTTAGAATTTCAGGCAAATAATGTTCATGATAGACAGAGCCAAACTCACAACTAAAATCAAACCGCATCGGTGAAAAAGAATGAATACGAGTATCCACATCCGCCCCATATTCGGTAATAAGCAACGGTTTATGAGGAAACTCTTTATGAAGTTCTTCCAGTTTCTCTTCAAATCCGCCCAAATTACCACCATACCATCCATTATAAAGATTAAATCCCAATAACATTGGCAGTTCAGTAATCCCTGCTTCCTGATAGATTTGGGAAGCAGAATGACAAGGCAACATGGTATAGCGTTCCGAGTCCAGACTTCTGATCTGCGCCTCAACAGTCGAAGCTATTTGATGAAGAAACTTCATATATTCCGCCCGTTCTTTCTTGTTGTCAGAATTAAAGGGAGGACGCAAAAGCACTTCATTCATGTAAGCCCAAATGATGACAGATGGATAATTATAGTTCTGATAAACCATTTCCGTAGCCTGTTCCACACAGTTATCCATAAACGCCCTACTTTGAGTAATAGCATTTACAATCGGAATTTCAACCGAAGTCAACAGCCCTAACTTATCACACATCTGCATCACAACCGGATCTTGCGGATAATGAGCCACTCGCAGGAAATTACTTCCCATATCCTTACTCAACTGTATATCCCGGATATGCATTTCATCCCGCAAGGCATTCCCCATTCCTTTGTAATCCTGATGCCGACTGGTACCAATCAATTTCCGATATTTCCCGTTCAGGAAAAAACCTTTCTCTGCATCAAAATGATATTCACGGATTCCCAGCGGATTAACAACGCAATCGAGAACTTTTCCCTTTTTATCCTTCAAACGGCTATACACCTTATATAAATAAGGAGAATCAACATCCCACCGTTTGGGTTGCGCAATAGTCATCAACGCTTTAAAGGCTACATTCTTCTCCCCTGCCTTCACATTCACTTTCTTTGCGGAAAGTGCCACTCTATTGCCGTCTGCATCCAAAATCTCCGTTTCAAGAATCAATGTCTGATTACTTTTCAAAGCGTTGGACAAGAATGTTTTTGCACACACTTCCGCTTGAGCATCTGTTATCCCAACAGTTTTGAGATATACTCCACTGGAAGCATAATGAGTGGTAGACAGTTGCACGGGTGAAGTATACACCAGATAAACATCCCGATAAAGTCCGCCGAAGAAAGTGAAGTCTGCCGAAAGAGGAGCAATATCCGGATTATGAGAGTTGTCAACACTCACTGCCACCAAGTTGCGTCCGGTATGAACATAGTCAGTCACATCAAACGTGAAAGCCGAATAACCACCTTTATGATTCCCTACCAACTTTCCATTCACAAATACATTTGTCTCCTGATTGGCTCCTTCAAAACAAAGATAAACTCTTTGACCGGCAATCAGTTCCTCCACTGTCACGGCTTTCCTGTACCAGCCTTTTCCCCGGAAGTAACCGGGAATTTCATCTTCTGCATCTTTTGCATTCCAAGTATGAGGAATGGAAACGTCAGTCCAACCGGACACATCAAAGTCAGCAGTGGACGCGTCTCCCTCAAAGAGAGAGAACTTCCAACCATCGTTGATCGTTTGCGTCACACGCTGACCACAGACCGTGCCGGTAACAATCAATAACAAGCAGGCTAAGATTATTTTTCTATATACCTTACACATACCTAATACCATTATTTCAAGATTGAACGGACGGCACGAATGTATCTTGCCCCAGTCTTTTTCTCATTTGCTTTATCCCAGGCAAGTGGTTTTCCAAAACGTACATAAAATGCCTTTGTACCACTTGACGTTTCACGACTAGCCCAATAAGAATCCCCATTAGAAGATGCCGCTGCCGTATTCATAGCAGTTCCTCCTGCATTAGTAATCACCAGATCCCATGCTTCACGATTTGCTTTTTCAAAATCAGTAATCGCATTCGGAGTATTCTCTGTTGCATCTGCTACCTTAGTCCCATTATAGGTTTCAAACATCTGTTCCAAATCCGATCTTGTAGGCCAATACCATCCGGAACCTTTATCCATGCAATATTTAAGAGCAGGCATTTCCACTGCATTCGGCAATGCTGCCAAGGCAGTAGTATTTGCTAAACCGTCATCATTAGATAAAGTCAAACCGGTAGAAACCGGAGAGCCTGCTGTAGACCATGCCAAATTCTCTCTGTCCAACGACATGATTTTAGCTTTACCACGATTAGTCGCGTCTACCCAGAAAACAATGCCTCCCTTCAACGCTCCATTATCCGCAATTACCTGTCCAACCGCAAACTCGGAACTTAAAAGTCCTTTCTGTGTAATCGTAACCTCTTGTTTAGACACCTTTGCTCCGCTTCCGGCTGTTACCGTAGCAGTCGTTACCCGGTTAGAGCTATTCAGATTAGGAGATAATGTCCAAAAATAAAGAGTTTTATTTGTTACATCAACATACGCTTTCACCCAAGATTCATCAGTGATATTTATTGCAAATTCCGTCTCATCAGAAATCATTGTAATTACCTCTGATTTTGCTACCGCATCAGGAGTAATAGTCACCGTATTGGTACTCAATTCGAGGGAAGCGTCTCCCTCGGCAGCTACATTTTGATTCACTGTTACCTCCACTGCTTTTGCAGCTGCGCCAGTACCGGCTGTTATTGTAGCAATTGTCGTACGAATATTACCAGTGCCATTCTTCGATTTTGCCTTGAACGTAACTGTTGTGCCTGAAATAATATACGAAAGCCAGGAATCATCTGCCAACACTACACTGAATACACTCTTATTGGATGTCAACGTAACATTTGCTTCCGCTTCGTTAGCACCTTCCAATGTCACAGGATTAGGAGTAACCGTCAAAGTTGCCGGCTCTTCAGGATAAGTATAATCACCAATTGTGCGCATACATCTCACAAAACGGTTGGTAGCTGTTTTATTTCCTGCATCAGCACCAGACTTTCCGAAACGTACCCAATAAGCCTTATCCCCTGCTGCATTTTCCGTACTCGACCAATAGCTTTCCCCATTGCCCGAACCGGCAGCCTCATTTATCACATCACCCTGCAAATCGGTCAACATCTTATCAAATGCCGCACGTGCCGCTTTTTCAACTTCCGTCAACTTATCGGGTACAGTCGAAATAAAATCCGGATCAGTATGTACAATACCATTGTAAACATCAAACAACTCCCATAACTCATCACGTGCAGGCAGATACCATCCCTCACCCAACGACTGACAGTATGCCACTGCATCATTTGCAGCAGGAGCAGTAAACAAAGCCGTATTGACATATCCATTCACTGTGGAAAGCGCATTGTGAGACATCACGGAAGCCTCAAAAGGATTTCCTCCCTGACGTTTTACAGATACAGCTTTTCCTACCATATTGTCCGAAGGATCCACCCAGAAAATCATACCGATACCATCATCTACACTTTGTCCTACCTTCAAAGAAAGGTCCGGTTCTTTGGAATCCTGTGTAACCGTTACTTCCACTGTATATGAACCGCAAGTCAGTTTCACGACAGTACTCCTTGCATCCTCACCGTCATTCTGCGTCAAGGCAGTGTATATTACACTTTTAGCGTTTACATCTACAGAAAGCCACTCCGCTTGATATTGAGCAACAATCTGACCGACATTAGTATATAATAGCGATGTAACGGAAGAACCCGCCGCTTTTGCTAGGTTTACTTTTGTATCTTTACAATTAAATTCAGGCATCACACGTACCGACGCATCATCGACACAGGAAAGCAGCCCTAGATTTAAAATCAATAACAGATATATTATTCTTTTCATACTTATTCATGTTTTACAGATAATCAATCGCTTAATACCAATTCTCATTCTGCGGAAAATTCTCTTTCCCCATCAAGTCAATCTGTTCTTGTGGAATAGGCCAACATTCGTGCTTTCCAACTACAAAGCTGGCACGACATTCCGCATAATCTTTATCTAAATAAGGATTTTCAACTTTCGTCTCACCATAATGCGCTTTCACTCTTTCACCCAAAAGTCCCAAACGTTTCAGCAACGGCCAGCGAACTCCCTCAAAATTCAGTTCACGAGCATATTCATCCAAAAGAATATCTTGCGTCAGAGGTCCCGCAAATTTGTCATTTCCGGCACGTTCCCATGTTTTATTGTAACAGCGCAGAGCATCCGTGCTCATCCCTCCGTCACGGCGCATATACGCTTCTGCCGCCATTAAGTAAGTTTCAGCCAGTCGATAGACAATCAAATCCTTGAATCCCGTTGTCCGGTCCGGATTATCGGCCATAGTCCACTGGTCAAAGTACTTTTTCGACATGAAATGCAACGTCTCACAATAGCTGGAACTTTTCACAAGAGGAATCAATTCTCCATATTTAGGAGAATTAGGATCATTGTATTTGAAACGGTGTACAAACAATTCATTGTATCGTGTATCTTTAGCCTGATCATATAAACTCAATAAATAGGTATTCGGATAAATACGTCCCCAACCATATCCACCCTGATCGGCCGTATTGATGCAACCTGAAATTTTATTGATTCGGGTAGTGGTCTGAATAGAGATACGATGTCCGGCAACCGGAGTTCCGGAACCTCCTCCACCCAAGTTTTGTGAATATTGGAAACTCCACAATACTTCCGGGGATTTCAAATCTGCGCTATTAAATACATTCTCGGCCTTCTTTTCCATCGAGTAGATACCCTCCTGTTTAAAGATATCTTCACATTCCTCAATGACTGTATCCCAATCTGACTCCCACATGGCAACCTGTGCACGGACATGTTTGGCAGTCGCTTTCGTTACTCGTCCATACAGCACATTTCCGTTATTTTGAGGAAGCGACCAGTCCAGACCTTTCATCGCATCATCCAAATCAGTCGTCATCAGCGTCATCAGTTCTTCGTGAGAAGCCGGTTTATACTCCCGTTTCAGATTATCGACAGTGGTCGGAGTGACGTTCAGATAAAGACGGTCAAAGCGTTTCCAAAGTTCAAAATAGCTCCGTCCTCTGAAGAATTTCGCTTCACTCCATGCGTGCAATACATCGCTGTCATCCAGCCCCAAGGCTTCCGCGGCTACAATAATTTCATTTGCTTTTCCGATAATACCATAGTGATGTTTCCAGAACTTATTGACATCTCCAGTACTTGGAGTAAAACTTGTATTCAAACGTCCGATTGAGGTAGAAACACCTGCTCTAAGTATGGCAATATCCGTATTAAAGTCACACATGGTAACGATGTACAAATTAGATTCATTATTATCCGCTCCACCCGGCAATTCACGTGCCAGGGAATACAATCCTGTAACGGCAGTATTCAACCCTTCGGGAGTAGTGAACAGATAATTATTCGTCACGTCTGTTTTGGATTCCAGATTTAATAAATCCGAGCAGGAAGCGGTCAACATTCCGCAAATGACAAAGGCTGTATATATTAACTTTTTCATAAGGATTCTTTATTTTAGAATGAAACATTGACACCGAACACATATTGTCTGGACTCCGGATAAGATCCTGGAGTCAGTTCGGGACTATAAGATTTAAATTCCGTAAATGTCAGCAAGTTAGTAGCAGTTGCATACAAGCGTAACTTATGAATCGGAGTATTCTTCAATAGTCGGGTGGGGAAAGTATATCCCAGTTGTAAGGTGCGTAAACGGATATAAGAAGCATCCTGAATGGCAATGGCACTCAAATATGCAGGGTCCGCACTATAAGAAGGACGTGGGAATTTGTTCGAAGGATTGAACGGAGTCCAATAATCCACCTTCACTCCATTCAGTTTTCCACGTAAAGAACCACCGGAATTATACTCGTACAAATAACCGTTCTTAATCTTTCTGCCGGAAACTCCATACCAGTCCATGAACAGGTCAAATCCTTTCCAGTTCCATGTAGAAGAAAGGGAGAGTGTAAACTTCGGATCTTTCCGGATAGGTACCCTGTCATCAGCTGTAATCTTTCCATCCCCGTTGTTATCACGCACTTTGACCATTCCCGGTTCAATAGCGCCACCATAATCAATCGGACTGTCGGCCACACCGTCATTATCACTGTCATAAGTATTTCTCGGTGTATAGACCAGATTTCCCGTACCATCACGAGTAATCTCAAAATCATCATACTGAAAAATTCCATCTACCAGATAATCATAGTATACATTGATCGGTTCTCCGATAATCCATCCCTGGGCTACCTGACTTGCCGGCTTTCCGTTCTCATCGAGAGTATCGTCAATACGGACAATTTCATTCTTATACATGCTGAAATTAGTTCCGAGTGTCCAGGTAAACTCCTTCGTACGTACCACGTCACCATTTAAAGAAAGATCAATACCACTGGATTTCGTCTTTCCCAGATTATCAAGCATGGTGGTATATCCGAGTGACGCATTCAGGGAACGTTCCACCAACAAATCCTTCGTATGAGTATTATAATACTCAACCGTACCATTCAGACGACCATTGAAGAAACTAAAATCAACACCAAAGTTAGCTGTTGCAGACTGTTCCCATTTCAGGTTTGGATTAGACAGTTCCTTGCCCGGCAAATATCCCATTTGAAAAACATCTCCAAACTCATATCCTTTATTATCAGCCAGTCCCAAAGTAGTATAATTGCCGATACCGTTCTGATTACCTACAATACCATAACTCACACGGAGTTTCAGGTTATCAATCCACGACACATCTCTTAGGAAACTCTCCTGATTGGCACGCCAGGCAAAAGCAGCTGACGGGAAAGTTCCCCATTTATTTTCTTTTCCGAAACGGCTGGAACCGTCACGGCGGACAGCCACGTTCAACAAATAACGATCTAAAAGTGAATATTGCGCCCGAGCCATGAAAGACACCAAGTTATTTTCATTAAACAGACGACGGGGCTTGCCTGTAAACTCACCCTGAGAAATGAAGTTCCAGTCTTTATCCACCGGAAGATTCTCAACCGAGTACCCGATAGATTTCGAACCATTATGGTCGACAGACTGAACGCCGGTTAATGTCAACTGGTGTTTCTTATTCCGGATAGGCACTTTATAAGTCACAATATTCTCAACCAGCCAGTTCTGTGTACGCGATTCGTCAAGAACCGCCGTTCCTCCGCCTCCCGGATATTGGGAATCTTTATAAGAACCATCTTCAGACGTCTGATTATAAACAGAAGTATTCAGGCGATAATTGAATCCCTTGAATGGCTTCACATCCATAAAAAAGTTCAGGCGGTAATTATCACGAGTTACTTCACGTCCATAATGTTCGGCACGGTACAAAGGATTATAATTTCCTTCCGAGTTGATATATTTTGTATACTTGCCATCAGCATCATATATCTCTGCCAATGGAGAACTAGTAATAAAATCATTAAAGTTACCATCCTCACGATCTTGTTTTGTCATCGCATAAGAAGAATTGATACCGAAACTAATCCATTTAGCTATTTCAAAGTCCAGATTCAGTCTTAAAGAAAACTTCTGATACCCCGACCCGGTAACCACCATTCCTTGTTGGTCAAAGTAGTTGGCACCTGCCGATACTTTGATTTTCTCTGTTCCTCCACGTACACTGACATCGTGATTATGGTAGATTGCATTTCTAAACATTTTTTTTTCCCAGTCGATAAACTTTCCGCCGGCCCATACCCGTTGCATCACCTCGTCTTCCAACGCTTCGGCTATAGAAATCTCACGCGCATCAATTATTCCTTTATCATGCGCCTTTGCTTCACGACGAAGCTGCATATATTCTTCAGGAGAGTAGAAATCGAAATTTCTCCAAAGAGATTGAATACCCAGATAGCCATTATAATTGACTTCCACTTTTCCGGCTTTACCACGTTTGGTAGTCACCAGTACCACACCATCACTGGCACGTGCCCCATAAATAGCCTGCGATGCAGCATCCTTCAGTATTTCAACCGATTCAATATCATCCGCACTCAACGTACTGAACTCTGTTGCACTGGAAGGAGAACCATCTATAATATATAAAGGTGCATTGTCCGCACTGATAGAACGGGAACCACGAATGGTAATCGAAGGAGTTGATCCCGGTCGTCCGGAACTACTCGTTACATTCACACCTGCGGCACGTCCACGTAACATATCAGCCACATTACCGGCGGGAAATGTTTTCATTTCATCCGCTTTGACCGAAGCTACCGAAGTAGCCACATCACTTTTACGCTGAACTCCATAACCAACAACAACCAATTCATCGAGCATTTTCGACTCTTCCACCAGATTCACATTCAGCACTGTTTTCGTACCGACACGTATCTTCTGTTCCTTATATCCTATACAAGAAAAAACAAGGGTCGATTTAGCCGATACACTGATTGAATATTTTCCATTTACATCCGTCACTGTACCGTTAGTAGTCCCCTCCTCCATAATATTAGCTCCGGGAATCGGTCCAAATGCGTCTGTCACCACTCCAGAAACTCTGACGTTTTGAGCACTAACCTCTAAAGAGATAAGAAAGGCTGTCAGGAACACAGCCCATTTAATTACGATGTTTTTCATACTATGTAATAATTTGAATGATTACAGCGCAAAAGTCCCAATTATTAATGATTTCGAATAATAGAATCGTCCGTATAAAAGTTCAAATAGTACAATTCTCGTCAGGAAGCAGATATATAAAATTCTGTAAATTAAGAATTTGCATATTTCCGTCTATAAGCAGCCGGAGTAATATCATAAGCATTTTTAAAACACCGGATAAAATAACTTGGATTAGAAAAGCCGTAATCAAATGCTATATCAGCAATCAGGGCATTGGGATCATTCCGCAATTTTTCTGTTGCCTTTTTCAATCTCAAAGATAAAATAAAGTCATTCGGAGTCTGTCCGGTCAATGCTTTCAATTTGGTAAAAAGCAACGTTCTGCTCATACACATCTCACGTGCAAAAGTAGCCACGTCAAAGTCTGCGTTATCAATATAAGATTCCACAATCGCCGTAGCATCCATCAACATCTTTTTATCGATCGGATTGAACGGAAGGTCTTCCACTTTAGGTTCGTCGTTGCGAACAAACCGTTGTTGAAGTAGTTTACGAGTCTGAATGATATTGTTGCACCGGGCTACCAATATCTTGATATTAAAAGGTTTGGAAATATAATCATCCGCACCTGTCTGCAAGCCTTCCAAGGTATGTTCTTCCCGGTTGCGGGCTGTCAGCAAGACAACAGGTATATGGCTGGTCTGCAAATTACTTTTCAACTTCTCGCACATTTCCAGTCCGGACATGACAGGCATCATGATGTCACTTACAATCATCTGCGGTTGCAGCGAAGAAGCCCGTTCCAATCCTTCCTGCCCGTCGGCAGCCGTATATACCTCATATATCTGTTCAAAAATCTGCGTCAATACCTTACGCATTTCCGGGTTATCTTCTACAATCAGCATTTTCACCGTTTTATCCGGCTTCACCATTTCCGAAATTTCTTGAGGCTCTATTATATAATGTTCAGCAACGTGCTCATCTGCGGAGGAAGAGACTTCCATATTCATATTCGCATCCCGGTGAAGAGTAACGGTAAAAGAGGTAACTCCATTCGGTTCGCTTTCCACTCCGATGGTTCCCTGATGCAACTCTACAATTCCTTTCGCCATCGCCAATCCAATGCCCGATCCTTTGACAGTTCGTGTGGTTGTTGCCGAATCATCCTGCCAAAACCGTTCAAATACATGTTTGATCTTGGATTTATCAATGCCTACCCCCAGGTTGTTGACTGAAATCACAATGTCATTATCTCCTTCCGCTGACAGCTCAACAGAAATCCAGTCACCAGGCTTCGTATACTTAAAAGCGTTGGACAATAAATTATAGAATACTTTCTCTATCTGCGTCTTGTCAATATACAAATCTGCTTCTTTCAGAGTGGAAGAAAAGCGGAGATCTATCTTATTCAGTTGGGCATAACTATAGAAAGAACCACAAATTTCCTCTATCACCGCCACAATATTCTCTTTAGAAATCTTTAGTTTCAAGTATCCCTGATCCTGCTTGCGGATATCAATGACTTCATCCACGAGGTTATTCATCCTGCGGGAATTTTTATAAATATCCAGAATCTTATTATATACTTCAGGAATAATGTCCTTATGCATCAGGAGCATTTCGAGCTGGCTGGATATAAGTGTTAACGGAGTACGGAATTCATGCGATACATTGGTAAAGAAACGCAGTTTGGACTGGTTCACACTTTCGATATACTCTTTTTCCCGTTTCTCGGCCAATAAAGAGTGCCGCAAGGTTTTTCGTATCCAGAACATACGGATAATATAGCCGGCAATGAGGATAGCTGCCAGCACCATCAACAAAATAAACCATGCCCGCTGATAAACGGGAGCCTCCACTATCAGCTCAAAACTAACGGAAGGTGCTTCCTGACCGTGAACGCCCACCTGGTCGCCACGGACATGGAAAGTATAATGCCCCGGATGAAGATTGGTATAGGTAATCATCGTATTATCGCCCGCCTTCATATATTCGTTATCAAAGCCTTCAAGTTTATATTCCAGACCGATATTAGAAATATTATTCAGGGTGTTACTTGCTATCTCAAAAGTGACGGAAGAATATCTGGGCGGCAATACTAACCGATGTTCATACAATACGGTTTCTTTGATAAGCCCCAACGAATCAAGCGGTTGTATTTCCGTATTATCCACAAGCACCCGTTTTACAAACACATCATAGTCAACAGACTGTTTGTTCAGCTTTTCCTGGGCGATAGAGACAATACCCGCCAGACCACACACGTAAATATCGTGGTCGGACGCAATATACAGCCCTCCATCATTTACATTATTCAAGGGAAAATCACTCTGTCTGTTATAGTTCTCGAATGTAATTGTTGCCAGGTTGAATTTAGAGAAGCCACCATTGGTTGCCACATAGATAGAACCATCCAAAGGACTCTCCACCAATCCGGTTATAAATCCATTTTCCAATCCCTGTTTCGCTCCGTATCCCACAAAAGAATCTGTCTTCTTATCAAATAGATAAATTCCCGAGCCTGTCGATCCCAGCCATATACGTCCTTTCTTATCACATAAAATGTGGTTGATGTGATGCTGCGCTGTGCTCTGCGCTATTTGGGAGAAAGGATAACTATGAGCAGTACCCGCTTTGAGGTTGACTCGTATCAGATCAAAAGAGGTAGTCAGCCATAAATCCCCGTCTTTGTCAAACGTCATATCCCAAACCTGCGACAGATGTTTGGCAGCCAACGAAGGGTGTTCGAAATGATGAAGTCGAAGGTGTTTTTTATCCAATACAAGCAATCCTCCCTTGGCAGCTATCAATAAAGAATCGTGGCCGGCAAACTCTATCATTTTCACCAGATTATAGGCTCTGTCAACAACTGTTTTTCCTTCCGGAGTATAGATGTTTTCCGAGATAGATTCTATATGCCCGGTCGACAGATTAATCCGGTTGATTCCCTGATAAAGAGAAGCTACCCAAAGATAATCCGGCTCTTTCTCATAATAAAGAGACTTCACTATCTTAAAAGAAAGCTCCTGAGAATAGACCTTTTTTAAAGGGAAAAAGCGTTTGGTATGTTTATCATAATAGTTCAACCCGCTTCCTTCACTTGCAAACCAGATCCGTCCGGAACGGTCTTCGGCAATGGAACTGATAATATAAGAATTCAAATGACCGCCAACAGCCGTAGACGAGCGGTAAAAATGGAAAGCATCATTCGCTACATTATAATATTGGATTCCCTGATAGAAAGTCCCCAACCATAAAGTCCCCGAAGTGTCGTAATGCATCGAAATAATGGAACGTATATCGGCCGCCTCCACATTCAAGTCATATTCATAATCTGTAAACTCTCCGGTAAACAGGTTTAAAGTCTGCAAACCGGCATAAGTTCCGATATACAGGAGACTATCATTAGCTTGTGTCACATGACGCACATTATTATGGTTAATCGTATTTTCAGCTATCTTATGATGCCTGAAATGAGTAAATTTTCCATCTTCATCCAACCGTATGAGTCCTCTGTTTCTGGTAGCTATCCAGATACTTCCGTTTCTGTCTTCTGTTATTGAATTGACAGCTCCCACATCCATACGTCGGGTGATATGTGCAGACTGGTCAATGCAATATATCCCTTTGGAGGAAGTACCCACCACCACTGTCTGATTCTGACGAACCATGAGACTGTTCATCAATACATCCTCATCATCCGAAGGAAATGAAAAGAATAATTCGGGCGTCTGGTCGAGGTTGCGGTAACGGTAGATTTCCTTTCCGGTAGCTATCCATAATGCATCGTGCGCATAACAGATTCCCGCAACTTCTCCTTCACGCAACACCCTGAAACGATTCAAACGCATATCATAAAGAGTCACGCTCTGCAAACTGCGGATAAAGAGCAATCCGGCTTTATTTCCGCAAACCTGCCTGATATTATTGATATTGATGGAATAAGGATTAGCGTTATCCGGTTTGAATACTTCAAACTTACGTCCGTCAAATCGATTCAGCCCGTCTTGAGTGCCAATCCATAAAAAACCGAATTCATCCTGATAGAAACAATTGACCGTTTGATGAGAAAGCCCTTGCCTTACGTCCTTAAAGCGCATATTGATATCCTTCGTCACATTTGCCATGCAACAAAGTCCCGATATGAACAGGCAATAAACAACAAGAAATTTAGCTTTGGCCATCTGTGTTTTTCGATAATTCAGATGCAATATTCGGGAAAATCCAAGATATATGCAAGCGTTTATTCAAAAACCTGATTGCCTATTGCCTGCAGACTATTACTCGGGAGGCGTATAACTAATCTCCCTATCGAATAAAATTAATCATCTGACAGTTAATTCTTTTTCGTCTGACTATAGTCAGACGAAAGTTCAACTATAGTCAGACGTAAGTTTAACAGTAGTCAGACGCAAGTTCGACTATAGTCAGACGATTAATTTTATGCATAAACAAGATTAGTTATCTCTTTACCAAGAAATAGTTTTTAGCATACGAAAGATTAAATTATACTATCAACCGCCTAAACACTTGTTTATCATTGGTGAACTGCGTACTTTTGCACGCCATTTAAAAAAGCAAAACAATGACCAACAAAACCAAAGGTTTTATCTATGGAGCGATTGCCGCTGCGAGCTACGGTATGAATCCTCTTTTTGCACTTCCGCTCTATGCAGCCGGAATGAGTGTCGATACCGTTTTATTCTACCGATACTTCTTTGCGGCAATCGTGCTGGGTATTCTGATGAAAATGCAGCACCAGTCTTTTGCGCTTCGTAAGGCAGACGTCTTACCCTTAGTCATTATGGGGTTGTTATTCTCTTTTTCATCACTGCTTTTGTTTATGAGTTATAATTATATGGATGCCGGAATTGCTTCAACGATTCTGTTTGTTTATCCGGTGATGGTAGCTGTCATTATGGGAATATTTTTCAAGGAAAAGATTTCCGTAATTACCGTTTTCTCCATCCTGCTGGCACTTTCAGGCATTGCCTTGCTTTATCAGGGAGATGGAAATAAACCACTATCGACTTTGGGAATTATCTTTGTTCTGTTGTCTTCCCTCTCTTATGCTATATATATAGTAGGTGTAAACCGTTCGACATTGAAAAACCTGCCGACCACGAAACTCACATTCTATGCCATTTTGTTCGGACTATCGGTTTATATCGTCCGTTTAAATTTCTGTATGGAACTGCAAGTAATACCATCTGTCTGGCTCTGGGCTGATGTATTATCACTCGCCATTCTGCCAACTGCCGTATCACTGGTCTGTACCGCACTGGCCATTCATTATATAGGCTCTACCCCAACGGCAATATTGGGTGCTCTGGAACCGGTGACAGCTTTATTTTTCGGTGTTCTCCTGTTTCATGAAAAACTGACTCCTCGGTTAATGATGGGTATTTTGATGATTATCACCGCCGTTACCCTGATTATCATTGGCAAGTCACTCATAAAAAAGATGGGGATGCTGTTGCAGATGAACAAAAAATAATATACTTTTGCTACTTAATCAATCAAAATGCAATTTTAAATCTCAAAAAATATGGTAGACGTAAAGACTTGCCTTGACAATGCACAAGAAAAGATGGATATGGCCATCATGTATCTGGAAGAAGCACTGGCACATATCCGTGCCGGAAAAGCGAGTACCCGCTTATTAGACGGTATCCGCGTAGATTCTTACGGAAGTATGGTGCCTATCAGCAATGTAGCTGCAATTACTACTCCGGACGCCCGCAGTATCGTGATTAAGCCTTGGGATAAAAGCATGTTCCGTGTCATCGAAAAAGCAATCATCGACTCTGACCTCGGCATCATGCCCGAAAACAATGGAGAAATGATCCGTATCGGCATCCCTCCCCTGACGGAAGAGCGTCGTAAACAACTGGCAAAACAGTGTAAAGGAGAAGGCGAAACAGCTAAAGTAAGCGTACGCAACGCGCGTCGTGACGGTATCGACGCACTGAAAAAGGCCGTAAAAGATGGATTGGCAGAAGACGAGCAGAAGAATGCGGAAGCCAAACTGCAAAAAATCCATGATAAGTATATCAAACAAATCGATGATATGCTGGCTGAAAAGGATAAAGAAATTATGACTGTTTAAATCAATCAAAGATTAAGAATGAAGAATGAGGAATCACAATGCTGTATTATTCAGTTGAAACACAGCCTGAATTCTTCATTCTTCATTTTTAATCTGTAATCAATATGAAGGGATTAGTAATCAAAAACACGGGTAGTTGGTATCAGGTGAAAACCGATGACGGACAATCTATCGAATGTAAAATCAAAGGTAATTTCCGGTTGAAAGGGATTCGTAGTACCAATCCTGTAGCAGTAGGCGATCGTGTTCAGATTATACTTAATCAGGAAGGCACTGCCTTTATCAGTGAAATAGAAGATAGAAAGAACTACATCGTCCGCCGTTCTTCCAATCTTTCCAAACAATCTCACATCCTTGCTGCCAATCTCGACCAGTGTATGCTGGTGGTAACCATCAACTATCCCGAAACTTCCACTATTTTTATTGATCGCTTTCTTGCATCCGCAGAGGCCTATCGCGTCCCTGTCAAACTGGTATTCAATAAGGTAGATGCTTACGACGAAGATGAGCTCCGCTATCTGGACGCACTTATCAACTTATACACACAAATCGGCTACCCTTGCTTCAAAGTTTCCGCAAAGAACGGCAATGGAGTGGACAAAATCAAAAAAGCGCTGGAAGGCAATATTACTTTATTTTCCGGTCATTCGGGAGTCGGCAAATCGACTCTTATCAATTCCATACTGCCGGGTATAGAAACCAAAACCGGCGAAATCTCTTCTTACCACAACAAAGGAATGCATACTACTACTTTCTCCGAAATGTTCCCTGTAGAAGGAGATGGCTATATCATCGACACTCCGGGTATCAAGGGCTTCGGCACATTCGATATGGAGGAAGAAGAGATCGGACATTATTTTCCTGAAATATTCAAAACCTCCGCCGACTGCAAATATGGCAACTGTACACATCGTCATGAACCGGGATGTGCCGTACGCAAAGCAGTGGAAGACCACCTCATCAGCGAATCCCGTTATACCTCTTATCTGAATATGTTGGAAGATAAAGAGGAAGGAAAATATCGGGCTGCCTACTGATTAACTCTTTTTTAATCTTCCTTTCTTTAAACCTTTCCCATCGGAGAGAGTCTAATTATTCTAAAGAGATAATATAATTGCGATATACAATACTAAACCATGAATAAAAAGACTAAATGGGGCATCATTTTTCTTGTTGGTGCCGGGATTATCGGTGGAGGAATCTACTCACAATTACCGAAAAAAAACGACGAACTAACAGCCGCCGACAAAGTGATGAGTGGCAATCAGAAAAGAGGGAAACAAGTTCTAAATGTGAACGCCAAGGTCATAAAACCGCAATCCCTGACAGATGAGTTTACCACTACCGGTGTTCTTCTACCCGATGAAGAAGTGGATTTATCTTTCGAAACGTCGGGAAAGATTGTAGAAATCAACTTTGAAGAAGGAACAGCCGTAAAGAAAGGCCAATTACTAGCCAAAGTGAATGACAGACAGTTGCAAGCACAACTGCAAAGATTGATTTCGCAATTGAAACTGGCAGAAGACCGTGTATTCCGTCAGGACGCTTTATTGAAACGGGATGCTGTCAGTAAAGAAGCCTACGAACAGGTGAAGACGGATTTAGCAACCCTGAATGCCGATATAGAAATTATAAAAACTAATATTGAACTGACTGAACTTCGTGCTCCGTTTGACGGGATTATCGGACTTCGACAGGTCAGTGTCGGTACGTATGCCTCCCCGACTACAGTTGTAGCCAAACTGACAAAAATCGCTCCACTGAAAGTTGAGTTCTCCGTACCGGAACGCTATGCCAAGCAAATCAAAAAGGGAACCAATCTCAATTTCAGCGTTGAAGGAACATTGGATGCTTTCGGCGCACAAGTATACGCTGTAGAATCTGCCATCGATCCGAATCTGCATCAATTTACCGCCCGTGCATTATACCCGAATGTCAATCACACCCTGCTTCCCGGCCGTTACGCCAGTGTACTGTTGAAAAAGGATGAGATTCCTAATGCGATAGCCATCCCTACGGAAGCAATTGTGCCGGAAATGGGTAAAGATAAAGTCTACCTGTACAAATCAGGAAAAGCCGAACCGGTGGATATCATTACCGGCATTCGCACCGCATCTGAAGTACAGGCAATAAGAGGGCTACACATAGGAGATACAATCATTACTTCAGGAACACTGCAACTCCGTACCGGACTCGCCGTTACACTTGACAACATTGATTAATAATACCAGCGCCCTATGAATATATCCGAATTAAGTATACGTCGCCCGGTATTAGCCACAGTATTAACGATTATTATCCTCCTTTTCGGATTCATCGGATACAACTATTTGGGTGTCCGCGAATATCCGTCGGTAGATAATCCGATCATTTCTGTCAGCTGCTCTTATCCGGGAGCTAATGCCGATGTTATCGAGAACCAGATAACCGAACCGTTGGAACAGAATATCAACGGTATTCCCGGTATACGTTCTTTGTCCAGTGTGAGCCAACAGGGACAAAGCCGTATCACAGTAGAATTTGAGTTGTCCGTCGATCTGGAAACAGCGGCCAACGACGTACGTGACAAGGTTTCACGTGCCCAACGTTATCTGCCCCGCGACTGTGACCCACCGACAGTTTCAAAAGCCGATGCCGATGCCATGCCTATCCTGATGGTTGCCCTTCAAAGTGACAAACGTTCTCTGTTGGAATTAAGCGAAATAGCGGACCTCACTGTAAAAGAACAACTACAGACTATTTCCGATGTAAGTAGCGTATCTATCTGGGGAGAGAAACGTTACTCCATGCGCCTTTGGCTCGACCCGGTAAAGATGGCCGGTTACGGTATCACTCCCGTCGACGTTAAAAACGCTGTAGATAACGAAAATGTGGAACTTCCTTCAGGTAGTATCGAAGGAAATACCACCGAGTTGACGATCCGTACGCTAGGATTGATGCATACCGCAGATGAATTCAATGACTTGATTGTCAAAGAAGAGAATAACCGTATTGTACGTTTCAGTGATATCGGACGTGCAGAACTGGGTCCTGCTGATATTAAGAGTTATATGAAGATGAACGGCGTTCCTATGGTGGGTGTCGTAGTCATTCCACAACCAGGAGCCAACCATATTGAGATCGCGGATGCTGTATACCAACGTATGGAGCAGATGAAAAAAGACTTGCCGGAAGATGTACACTATAATTATGGTTTTGATAACACCAAGTTTATCCGTGCGTCTATCAATGAGGTTAAGTCCACTGTATATGAGGCTTTTGTACTTGTAATCATCATTATCTTCCTCTTCCTGCGTGACTGGCGCGTCACGTTGGTGCCTTGTATCGTAATCCCTGTCTCGCTTATCGGTGCATTTTTCGTTATGTATCTGGCAGGATTCTCCATCAATGTGCTTTCCATGCTCGCCATCGTACTATCGGTGGGACTGGTGGTAGATGACGCCATCGTTATGACGGAAAATATCTACATCCGTATAGAGAAAGGAATGGCCCCGAAAGAAGCGGGAATAGAAGGAGCCAAAGAAATTTTCTTTGCTGTTATCTCTACCACTATTACGCTGGTGGCGGTATTCTTCCCTATCGTCTTTATGGATGGAATGACGGGACGATTATTCCGTGAGTTCAGTATCGTTATTTCAGGTTCGGTTATTATTTCTTCATTTGCCGCATTGACTTTCACTCCGATGCTGGCAACAAAGTTACTTATTAAACGGGAAAAACAGAGTTGGTTCTATGCCAAGACAGAACCGTTCTTTGAAGGAATGAACCGTCTATACAGCCGGTCACTTGCCGCTTTCCTTAGCAAACGCTGGATCGCTCTCCCATTTACTTTCATTACCATCTGCCTGATTGGTGTTCTGTGGAATGCAATTCCCGCGGAAATGGCTCCACTTGAAGACCGTTCGCAAATCAGTATCAATACACGAGGAGCAGAAGGCATCACTTATGAATATATCCGAGATTATACGGAAGACATTAATCAGCTGGTAGACTCTATTCTTACTGATGCGGAATCTGTAACTGCCCGTGTATCCAGCGGTAGCGGAAACGTGCGCATCACGCTGAAGGATATGAATGAACGTAATTACACCCAGATGGATGTTGCAGAGAAAATATCAAAAGCGGTACAGAAGAAAACAATGGCGCGTTCATTCGTACAGCAGCAGTCTTCTTTCGGCGGACGTCGTGGAAGTATGCCTGTTCAATATGTACTTCAGGCTACCAATTTGGAAAAACTGGAAGAAGTGTTGCCCAAGTTTATGGCTAAAGTATATGAAAATCCAGTCTTCCAGATGGCGGACGTTGATTTGAAGTTCAGTAAACCGGAAGCTCGTATTCAGATCAACCGCGACAAGTCCAGTATTATGGGGGTAAGTACCAAAAACATTGCTCAAACGCTGCAATATGGATTAAGTGGCCAGCGTATGGGATATTTCTATATGAACGGTAAACAATACGAAATTCTTGGTGAAATCAACCGCCAGCAACGAAATAAACCGGCCGACCTGAAAGCGATCTACGTCCGTAGCAATAGTGGAGATATGATTCAGCTGGATAACTTGATTGAATTGGAAAGCGGTATTGCACCTCCAAAGTTATATCGCTATAACCGTTTTGTGTCAGCTACGATCTCTGCGGGATTGGCAGATGGCAAAACAATCGGACAAGGCCTGGATGAAATGGATAAGATTGCCAAAGAAACATTAGACGACACTTTCCGCACTGCTCTGTCAGGAGATTCGAAGGAATATCGTGAAAGTTCATCCAGTCTGATGTTCGCCTTTATCCTGGCTATCCTTTTGATTTACCTGATTCTGGCAGCCCAGTTTGAAAGTTTCAAAGATCCGTTGATTATCATGTTGACAGTGCCACTGGCTATTGCCGGAGCTTTGGTCTTCATGTATTTCGGAGATATTACGATGAATATTTTCAGTCAGATCGGTATTATCATGCTGATCGGCCTGGTGGCGAAGAATGGTATCCTGATTGTAGAATTTGCCAATCAGAAACAGGAAGCCGGAGAGGATAAAATGAGTGCCATCAAAGATGCTGCCCTGCAACGCCTCCGTCCGATTCTGATGACAAGTGCCTCTACGGTTTTGGGACTTATTCCGCTGGCATTTGCCACCGGAGAAGGTTGTAACCAGCGTATTGCCATGGGTACGGCGGTCGTGGGTGGTATGGTCGTATCTACTCTGCTTACGATGTACATTGTACCGGCTATTTACAGTTACATTTCGACTAACCGAATCAAAAAACTACAAGAATGAAACAGAAAGGAATTTGCATGAAACGCATCATTTATATAACCATTGCATGTGCCTTCTTATCAGTCTCTTTTGCAAAGGCACAAGTCCTCACTCTAAAGGAGTGTCTGGAAGAAGGATTGCAAAACAATTACTCTTTACGTATCATCCATAATGAAGAGCAGATCAGCAAAAACAACGCAACATTAGGAAATGCGGGTTACCTGCCTACACTGGACTTCTCTGCCGGATACACCGGAAACCTGGACAATATTGAAACCAAGGCGCGTGCTACCGGGGAAATAACAAAGAACAACGGAGTCTACGATCAGACGGTTAATGTCGGTCTTAACCTCAACTGGACTATTTTCGACGGATTCAATATCAGTACCACCTACAAACAGTTGAAAGAGCTGGAACGTCAGGGGGAAACCAACACCCGTATTGCTATTGAAGATTTTATTGCTGCCCTGACTTCCGAATACTATAATTTTATCCAGCAGAAGATCCGTCTGAAAAACTTTCATTATGCAATGTCCCTTTCCAAAGAGCGCTTGCGCATAGCCGAGGCTAGTCACCTGGTCGGTAAGTTTTCAGGACTGGATTATCAGCAGGCAAAAGTGGATTTCAATGCAGACAGTGCCCAATACATCAAACAACAGGAATTGCTACATTCTTCACGCATCCAGTTGAATGAACTAATGGCCAACAACAACGTCAATCAAAACATTATTATCAAAGACTCCACCATCGACGTACACAGCGACTTGCAATTTGATGATTTGTGGAATTCTACGTTAGCAACCAATGCTTCTTTGCTTAAGGCCGATCAAAACACGGTACTTGCCCAATTGGACTACAAGAAAATAAACTCACGCAACTATCCATATCTCAAATTAAATACCGGATATGGATATACGTTCAACAAGTATGACATCAACGCAAACAGTAGAAGAGGTGAACTGGGTTTTAATGCCGGAATAACTGTCGGTTTTAATATATTCGACGGTAATCGTCGCCGCGAAAAGAGAAATGCAAGTCTGGCTTTCAAAAATCGTCGCCTGGAACGACAGGACATGGAGTTAGCACTCCGCTCTGATCTTAGTAACCTATGGCAAGCCTATCGCAACAATCTCCAATTGTTGAATCTGGAACGTCAAAACCTGATAACCGCCAAGGACAACCACGATATTGCCATGGACCGTTATATACAGGGAGACCTCTCCGGCTTTGAAGTGCGCGAAGCACAAAAAAGTTTGTTAGATGCAGAGGAACGCATCCTCTCCGCCGAATACAATACGAAACTTTGCGAAATATCACTGTTGCAAATCAGTGGAAAGATTACGAAGTATCTGGAATAAGGAGCATACATTTGCATACCATAAAAACATTAAATAATAAAAGCCATGAGAAAACTAAGCCTTTTCTTACTGCTACTTTTTATCCTGACAAATGTTTCAGCCCAAAAAGCAACAGATTACAGAAAACAGCAAAACTACAAAGAATGGGTACACATCGCTCCCAAATTTGACGATGATTTCTTCAAGACGGAAGAAGCCCAACGCATCGGTGACAACGTGTTACTATATCAACAAACGACCGGAGGCTGGCCTAAGAATATTTATATGCCGGCGGAACTGACGGAACAAGAATATAATGCGGCACTAAAAGCTAAAGAAGATACCAACCAAAGTACCATTGATAACAATGCCACTACGACAGAAATAGAATATTTGTCACGGCTTTATCTGGCTACGCAAGAGGAGAAATATAAAGAAGGAGTGCTGAATGGTATTCAATATTTGCTCAAATCACAGTATGAAAACGGTGGATGGCCTCAATTTTATCCGCGTCCCAAAGGTTATTATGTACAAATCACCTACAATGACAATGCAATGGTAAGAGTCATGAATCAACTTCGGGCCATATACGAAAAGAAAGCTCCGTACACTTTCCTTCCTGACAATATCTGCGAACAAGCACATAATGCATTTAATAAAGGGATAGAGTGTATACTCAAAACGCAGGTGCGCCAAAATGGAGAGTTAACAGTATGGTGCGCCCAACACGACCGTGTCACTTTGGAACCCTGCAAAGCACGTGCCTATGAACTCCCGTCACTAAGCGGACAAGAGTCTGACAATATTGTATTGCTGCTGATGTCACTTCCCAATCCATCTGCAGACGTTGTAAAATCCATAGAAGGAGCTATCAAATGGTTCCAAAAGTCTGAAATAAAAGGAATACAGAAGGAATATTTCACTAACAGTGAAGGCAAAAAAGATTATCGCATGATTCCTTGTGAAGACTGCCCTACTCTTTGGGCACGTTTTTATGAACTGGAGACAAACCGGCCTTTTTTCTGCGACCGTGACGGCATTAAAAAATATGATATATCAGAAATCGGGCACGAGCGCCGGAATGGCTATAGCTGGTATAACAAAGATGGAAGTAAGGTGTTGAAGAGATATGAAAAATGGAAAAAAGAACAGCATAAGTAATCACAAATGATGAAAAGTTGATATTTACACTGCAAAAGTAAATATTCGGAAAATCTTTAAGTCCTTAAAATAAGAAGAGGGGCTGTCTAACAACAAAAAAGTTAGACAGCCCCTTATAAATTCACGGTATTTACAACCTCTTCTTACAGTTTTATCCCAATAGGTATAAACCGGTTATTTTTTGCAATTCCACGGTTTCAACTGTTTAAAGAAGTCATTACCCTTATCATCTACCAAGATAAATGCAGGGAAGTTTTCTACTTCAATCTTCCAGATAGCTTCCATACCCAATTCCGGATATTCCACACATTCGATGCTCTTGATGTTATTCTGTGCAAGGATAGCTGCCGGGCCTCCGATAGAGCCAAGATAGAAACCACCATATTTCTTACAAGCATCTGTCACCTGCTGGCTACGGTTACCTTTTGCCAACATCACCATGCTACCGCCATGACTTTGGAACAGTTCTACATAAGAGTCCATACGTCCTGCCGTAGTAGGACCCATAGAGCCACACGCCATGCCTTCCGGAGTTTTTGCCGGACCTGCATAATAAATAGGATGATCCTTAATATATTGTGGCAAGTCTTCACCGCGATCCAAACGTTCTTTCAGTTTAGCATGAGCAATGTCACGGCCTACGATAATCGTTCCGTTCAATGACAGACGGGTAGCAACCGGATATTTAGTCAGCTCTTTCAGAATTTCAGGCATCGGACGATTGAGGTCGATCTTTACAACATCACCTTCACCAGCCTGACGCAATTCTGCCGGAATAAGTTCACCCGGATTTGAATCCAGTTTCTCAATCCAGATACCTTCTTTATTGATTTTACATTTGATGTTACGGTCGGCAGAGCAAGATACGCCCAACCCTACCGGACAAGAAGCACCATGACGAGGCAGACGGATGATGCGTACATCGTGAGCAAGATATTTACCTCCGAATTGTGCACCCAACCCAATCTTGTGAGCTTCTGCCAATACTTCTTTTTCCAGTTCGACATCGCGGAATGCACGGCCATATTCGTTTCCGGTAGTCGGCAGGTTATCATAGAAATGAGTAGAAGCTAATTTCACTGTCAACAGGTTCTTTTCAGCAGAAGTACCACCAATTACGAAAGCGATATGATAAGGAGGACAAGCTGCTGTTCCCAATGTTTTCATCTTTTCAACCAAGAACGGAACCAGTGTACCGGGATTCAGGATCGCTTTTGTTTCCTGATACAAATATGTCTTGTTGGCAGAGCCACCACCTTTTGTTACACAAAGGAATTCATATTCCATACCTTCGGTAGCTTCGATGTCAATCTGTGCAGGGAGGTTACATTTGGTATTTACCTCATCATACATATTCAGAGGCGCATTCTGTGAATAACGCAGGTTTTCTTCAGTGTATGTTTTATATACGCCCAGTGAAAGCGCTTCTTCGTCAGAATATCCAGTCCACACCTGCTGTCCTTTTTCACCGTGAATAATAGCAGTACCAGTGTCCTGACAGAATGGAAGTATGCCCTTTGAAGCAACTTCTGCGTTACGCAGGAAAGTCAGCGCCACATACTTATCGTTTTCACTTGCTTCCGGATCACTCAGAATCTTAGCAACTTGTTCGTTGTGTGAACGACGAAGCATGAATGATACATCACGAAAAGCCGCATTAGCCATCGCAGTCAAACCTTCTTTTTCAATTTTCAGGATGGGATTTCCTTCAAACTCGCTTACTGATACATAGTCTTTTGTAAGCAGATAATACTCAGTTGTATCTTTTCCCTTTTCAAACATGGGCTGATACTTAAACGGAGGTGTTGCCATAAGTTTCTTATTTTATTACGTAATGTTAGTTAGTGTGGCAAAGGTAGTAATTAAGAATGAAGAATGATGAATGATGAATGAAGAATTAAGAATGAATAACGGAGAAAAGAAGGAACAGCAAGAGACAACCCTAAACTATAAAACAAGAAGCGGCGAACAAGCAATGCTATCCTTCGGCATCTGCTGTTCACCGCCCACTGTTTTGTTTACAGTTTGCTGTTTCGATTATTCTACGATAGCTTCAATTCGCTTGATAAGCTCATCTCCAAGAGCTGTTTTATCTTCAATATGTTTCAACACAGCAGTCACAAATGTATTGCTTTCGAAATCACCGCGTACTTGCTCAAAGTCCAGCTTCATTTCGTCGTGAGAGCCATCAGCACCGAATCCGGTCATGGAAGACAACGAGAATTCTTTCTTAGCATCCTCATATACCATCTTATCCAATCCGACAACAGCTTGCTGCCAGGCTTTCACGATACCGATGATATCTTGTGCTGTTATCGTTTCCGGATCTAAGCCATAAAATTCCTGAATCTTATGATAAGCCCATGTCCATTCATAAGTATAATAATTCTCATGCATTTCCGCGAAGCTTGCATTGATGGACTTCAAACGATTGACAGCTCCTCTCTCAATGCCATCCAGCAATCGGTCGATCTCACTCTTGGGGGCAATCAGTCCGGAAACATCCACCCATTCGCCAATACCAATTTCCGTATCGGGTTTCAGGCGTTGGCGGATTTCTTCATTGCTCTGAAAGTTAATGCCTTCCAGCCGTTTTATAATGGAGTTTCCTAAGAACTTGTGGATAGCAATTTCATAAAAACGGATTCCGTTGTTCAAAGAAGAGTTCTTGATTTTAGCACTCTGGTAAGAGTAGATTTCTGAAGTTTCACCGGACACACGTTTCAATTCTTTCAAAATGGAACGACCTTTGAACATCTTCTGAATGGTATAAGGACTCAACAGGTTATAATTGATATAATCCAGCCTGTTCGGGTCTTTGCGGCTATCACGTTTCGGCCATTTTTGTGCATCACGGATAGTACCTACACTTCTCAAGTTGACTCCCGGAACCAGATAAGTTGTATTCCGCTGCTCTATCAGGTAAGAGAAAGGAAGATTAGATGTATCGGCATGATTGACATGACGTCCCATTACCAATGAGAACGCTCCGACACGTGCCGGCCACAAGATATATGAATCAGAAGTAGTCTTCGCTCCTCTTTCCATCGTTCCTTGATGAATAGGTCCCAACTTATACATGTGGTTGCTCTGATTGGATCCCGAGCCTGCATTCATAAACGAAAACATTCCGGCAATCAGCAAAGTAGACTTATGATGTGTCACAGTGAAAGGACCTGCAAAAATAGCACACGCCTCACCGTTCTCTCCCTGACAATTACTAAAAAATAAAGAATCGGAAGCGGAATAATTGTGTCCCAATTTACAGGACTGTCCGACGAAACAACGGGTCAGCATTGTGCCGTCATCCACTTTTGAACCGGAAGAGATAATGAAGTCGTCACAAATTACCCCGTGACCGATATGTACAGGCGCTGTCACATTACTATTGACGCTTCCATTGGACAAACGACAAGTTCCACAAATGTGACAGTAATCACCAATCCGGACATTCTTGATTGAACCTGTATTGAGAATCATGACATGATTGCCAATACTACCGACAGCAGAAGCGTGTTTGTTGGAATAATAATCCGCAATTGCTTTCATGCGGTTAATCAGTTCGGGACGATGACGATACAGCGCAAGTATATATGCCTGATGCGCAGATAGTTTGTCGTTCATCAACACTTCGCGCCCCCCTGTTTCATTCAAAACGGCCACTTCTACCCCATTACCGAAAGTGCTTAATCCATCCACTAAGATTATATCTACATTCTCAATGAAGGTATCACTACCAATCTCATAATTAGCAATGTAATTCTGGATATTTTCAATACAACAGTTATCACCCACCGATACATTGTGTAACGTCACATGACGTAATCCCGAATGTTTCTTAATTCCCCCCGGCAATGTAAATTCAGATTCGAATACCCCCAGTTTTACTTCACCCGAGAAACGGGTATGATGGACGTACTCACAATTAAAGCCCTCTGCCACTGATACATTTCCCCAATCATCGGCCAGACACGACTGGCTCTTCAACTGAAGTACCTCATCTTCAGTCAATCTACGATAGTCTTTCATTTTAATAATGTGTTAATGTGTCAATATGCTAATATGTCAATTGACTACGCATGTTGCATAGAAATCGGCACATCTGCACTTTGACATATTGATTATTCTTCCTCTTCTTCGTAGGTCTGATAAAGAAAATCGTTATAGGGATATTTCTGAACGTGTAATTCTTTCACTCGCTGATAAACTACATTTTTCAGTTCGTCTATATTGATTCGTTCGCGGGCGGAAATAAAGAGGCAGTTATCCTCCATCTTTGCCATCCACGTCTTCACCAGTTCTTCGAGTGTTAAGTTTTCCTTTGTTCGGGGGGTAAGGTCGTCCGGCGCTTTCTCCACGTAGGTGTAAGCGTCTATTTTATTAAATACAAGTATCATAGGTTTGCCACTGCCGCCAATCTCTGCCAGTGTCTTGTTCACCACCTCAATCTGTTCCTCAAATCCGGGGTGGGAAATATCGACTACGTGCACAAGCAAATCTGCTTCACGCACCTCATCCAAGGTAGATTTAAAAGATTCGACCAGGTCGGTAGGCAACTTGCGAATAAATCCTACCGTATCTGACAACAGGAACGGCAGATTATCAATAATCACTTTGCGTACAGTGGTGTCTAAAGTCGCGAACAGTTTGTTTTCTGCAAACACTTCGCTCTTGGAGAGAAGATTCATCATGGTTGATTTTCCCACGTTGGTATAACCAACCAGTGCAACACGTATCATACGTCCGCGATTCTTTCGTTGGGTAGCCTTCTGCTTATCAATCTCCGCCAGGCGTTCTTTCAGTAATGACATACGGTTCAGGATGATACGGCGGTCCATCTCGAGCTGTGTTTCACCCGGACCACGAAGTCCCACGGAACCTTTACCACCACCGGCACCAGAACCACCTCCCTGGCGTTCCAAGTGAGTCCAGAGTCGCTGCAAACGCGGCAACATATATTTATATTGCGCAAGCTCCACCTGTGTCTTCGCATTGGCTGTCTGCGCACGCATGGCAAATATATCAAGAATCAATGAAGTACGATCCAGTATCTTCACTTTCAGTTCAGCTTCAATATTACGAATCTGCTTCGCAGAAAGCTCATCATCAAAGATGACCATTCCTACTTCACGTTCTTCTTCCTCTTCGTTACGAATATATTGTCTGATTTCTTCCAACTTTCCTTTTCCGACATAGGTCACAGAATGAGCTGTGGGCAACTTCTGCGTAAATCGTTTCACTACTTCCGCCCCAGCCGTCTCGGCAAGGAAAGCCAGTTCATCCAGATACTCATTCGTTTTACGCTCATCCTGCGTTTGTGTGATGAGTCCGACAAGCACTGCTGTCTCTACTTTGGCTTCGGATATTACAAATTCTTTCATTCTTTACTTCTATTATATATAATAATGTGAGCGCAAATATAACAAAAAAAAAGAGGACAATGTTTTATTGCCCTCTTTTTCGCATCATTTATCACCTTAGAATCTATAAATCAAACCACATCTTTTCCCAAATTTTAGGAGATTCTTTGGGTGCATTAGGATTAGCTGTCATTTCCTCAGGACTATATTCCCATCTACGAATAAGTTCCCGAGAAGTAGCTTCTGTCGGCACAGTAAGTACAGGTACCTCATTACCATTGGATCCTGATCTTCTCCACTGTACAAATTCTTCCAACGGTCTGTCCATCAAATCAATCCATTGCTGAATATGAATCTCATATAAAGCTCTATCAGGTTCCAATGTGTTTAAATCATCCAAAGCGTCAATAAATTCAGTTGTCTTTACCGGATCTGCTTCATAATAATCACAAGCTGTTTGAATAGCTTTTTTATATAATTCATTAGCTTTCACCAAATTAGAAGTTACTCCCAACCCACGTACATACGCTTCCGCTTCAAAAAACAACTGTTCCTGATAAGAATAAATTAATTCAGGTGCCTCTTTTCTAAAAAGATACTTACTTATAACGGAAGATAATAAATCCGCATTTTCATCATCAGTTTCTTCTGCTGCCTGCCGAGTATCCAAGCCTCGATACAGCCCGTCAGCTCCCGGTTCAAAATATCTGGAAATACGAGAATCATTACGTTCCTGCATAGGCTTCAATACATTATTATTTGCAAAAAACATAATATTGATGCCATTTGTATACTTCTCCAATATTTTATATTTAGGATTTTCATTACCGGCAGTCTGTAAATATGGGAACTGCAGATTATCATCAGCCGAACTAATCATACCACCATCACTTATCAACTTTCCAATCTGTTCTGCTTTCGTCGGATCTTTATCCACCATTGTCATTAAAGTTCTGAATTTTAAAGATTTGGCCAACCGAATCCACTTTTGCATATCACCTTTATAAAAAATATCGTAATCAGTAATGGCCAAAGGATCATCCAAGTTGATCTCATTCAACGCTTCATCCAACAAGCTTACTACACCATTCAAAACTACTTCCTGAGAATCAAATTTTGGATACTTAACTCCTTCTATCCAAGCCTCTGTAAATGGAATATCTCCCCATATCATTGTTGCCTCATAAATATGTTGAGCTAGAATAATTTTACATTGAGCAATTCCATTATGATTGACAGGAGTAGCTTCTTGAGCATTTTTGATAGCTAACTGCAAATTATTACCTCCAACAGAATAGTAATGCTTCCATGTATTACCAAGGCTATATGGATCTATGACATAATAACCTTCCGCCCAGCCCCCATAATCATCGCCGCCGTCTGCCTGACACTGGATACTTTGAGAAAGAGGAATGTAAGCATCTCCTCCGGTACGACTACCAGCCCAATTCACTACTGCATAATTGAATAAATATCCGGGATCCACCTTTTCCGCAGAATTTGGATTATGATTAACATCCAACCAATCACTACATGAGCTCAAAATAGCACATGTAAATATGATTGCTATAGTATATATTGATCTTTTATTTTTCATATTATTTCTCTTTGATAATTATTATAATGTCAATCTAATATTAAATCCGAAACTTCTTGTTGTTGGAATACTATTGAACTCAACTCCCCCACCGATCTGTGCAGGTCCAAAAAAGTTAGCTTCCGGATCAATGTGAGGCACATGATCTTTTATAATCCAAAGATTACGAGCCTCAAAGCCTAAATCAAGAGATTTGACAAAGAAACTTCTGAACCATTTTCTAGGAAAACTATAAGAAAAGTTCAACTCACGTAATTTAACATATGAAGCATCGAAAATATTACCCTCATTATTACTTGATTTTGCCACATGCCCCCAATAATCTTGCATACTTTTAACCGGCACATCATTAGCTCTGTAAGTTCCATCAGATTGTAAGATGACTCCCGGTTCAATAAACGACGCATCTTCCCGATGGGCAGCAGTTTCAGCAGCAAGTCCGGTAGTGCGTAAAGTACCCACTGTTTCAGAGTAAAGAGAACCACCTTGACGAATATCTATCAGAAAACTCAATGTGAAACCTTTGTAAGAGAACGTATTATTAATACCCATTGTAAAGTCCGGGTAAACATCTCCCAAACGCACATTGTTTACAATTTCACGGAGTCCTGTCTTTTCGTTAATAACATAATTGCCCGAATCATCACGTTTCCACCCTGTACCATACAGACCAAACGAACCACCAACTTCCGCTTTTATCTGCAATCCACTCAATCCACTAGTCAACGAGTACTCATCCAACCCTTCTGCCAGCTCATCAACTTTCTGGGTGTTTTTTGCAAAAGTAGCCTCCAAGTCCCATTTAAAATCCTTAGTCTGTACAGGGGTAACTCCTAATGCTACTTCAATCCCTTTATTAGATACTTTTCCCGCATTAATATTATTGGCAAAATACCCCGTGGACAAAGGAACATCAATGCTTACGATTTGATTTTTAGTTACACTTTTATAATAAGTCAAGTCTAAACGAATACGATTTTGAAAAAAGCGTAAATCAGTACCTACCTCAAACGATGCCTGATTTTGTGGTTTAAGATTCTCATTCGGCAATACACGAGGACCTGTAAATCCGACTAATCCATTATGGGGGAAAACATTCGTTAAATTATACTGCAAAAAATAAGAATTAACCGGAGTATATTGAAACGCCAACTGATATGGTTGTTCATCACTACCGACATTAGCATAACTCATACGCAATTTTCCATAACTCAAAACATCCTTATTCTTCATCAATTCTGTAAAAATAAAACTACCACTAATTGACGGATAAAAATAAGAACGATTATTTACAGGTAATGTAGATGACCAGTCATTTCTTCCTGTCACATCCAAGAATACCATGTTCTTATAACTGAAGCTTATATCTCCATAAAGACCAACCAGCCGTTTCTTAGAGGTATAATTTACCGGACTCGTTGTCTTAGCATTAGTATATGCATACAATTCATCTACAACCAGATTTTGCGCCAACACATTATTATTTCTCCAGTCTTCCTGATATATATTGTGTCCCAACATTACTTTTACTCCATAATCTTCCGCAAATGTTTTCTCATACGATATCATCAAATCATTATTCAAAATACGCTTATAGAGATCCCATGTCTGGAACTGTCCTTCAAGATTACCAATTGTCCCTTTCGAATATACTTTACGTCTGGTTTCTGTATAAAAGTCAGTTCCTGCATTATTCGAGATTGTCAGTCCTTCTATCGGTTTATAAGTCAAAACAATATTGCCGATAAGACGATCCAACTGATTAGTAAATTTATTCTTGTTGATTATCCAATACGGATTGTTACTCTTTCCTTCCGGATCCAGTGATATTTGCTTACCGTATTCGTCAATCCAATTGTTTTTCACATCGTTGATATTTACCGTACGCGGCATTCCGTTTATCAAAGGAATGAGCAAGTTATTATCATTAGATCCCTGAGCAGGCCGTCCTTCCGAATCAGAGCGGATGTACTGTGCTGAAACTCGCCCTGTGAAGTTCTTGGTGAAATTCATACCACCATTAACGGCAAAAGCATATTTATTATAATCGGATCCGGGCACCACCCCTGTCTGATTAGTAGTAGAGACACTGATTCTAAAATCAGAACGCTCTGTACCACCAGCAATTGCGACATTATTTATATAACTCATACCTGTCTCATAGAAATCTTTTACATTGTCAGGATATGCTTGCAAAGTAACCTGTTCTCCTTTAAAATCTGCAAATGTCTGATCTTGCACAGAAGATATCTTAGGCCCCCAACCATTCAACATTTTTACATTATATTTGCCATAACTTCCTTGTGCGTAATCATTTTGAAAATCTGGCAGTTTCAAAACATTCTCAAAACGTGTGGAAGAATTAACTGTAACAGATACCTGCGAATTGCGACTACCTTTTTTGGTGGTTATTACGATAGCACCATCTTTCGCACGCGCACCATACAATGCAGTTGCCGCAGCCCCTTTTAAAACATTAATAGACTCGATATCATCCGAGCTAATATCTCCTGCACGGTTTCCAACATCAACAATGCCATTAGTTCTGTCCGGATTGAACGCCCCATTGTCAATAGGCAAACCATCAACAATAAAAAGTGGAGACGACACGCTACCAATAGAAGAAGCACCACGAATCTGAATACTAGAACTTCCCCCTGCAGTACCTGACGACTGTCCAATCTGTACACCTGCGATCTTACCTGACAAGGAGTTTAAAACATTACTTTCACGTGCCTTGGTTATTTCATCACCTTTAACACTTGTCACTGAATATCCCAAAGACTTTTCAGAACGTTTAATCCCCATCGCAGTCACCACAACCTCATCAAGTTTCTGAGAATCAGATTTTAACACAACTTTCAGATTCGGTTTTATAACCACTTCTTGAGTTTGCATTCCAATGTATGAAATTTGCAAAGTCTTTGCAGAACTAAATACAACTATAATATCTTGATTACTAATAATATACACGATGTTTGCTTTCCTTCGGCAATAAATCTTTCGTTGTCGTTATTATGCAGATTATCAATATGTTAAACACCTACCAAACGTATTAATTTGCAGATTTATGATACCAGATTTCTATCAAAAATAGGACATAACCATCTATTAATTAATTATTTAAATTCTTATCTTATGTGATATAAGCTAAAACTTATTTCCATCTTAACTGTTGAAGATGGGTTTCTTGTTCTAAATTATATCCAATAATTATTGACTATAATAATATATTCATTAGCAAATGATAATCTAAGAAAAAGAAAAACTCCAGATGAAAAAATGCATATTTTATTACTGTATATTTTAAAATATGCAGGGGTGGATTCAAATATTCTCCAAAATCGCAGAGGATATGATTGATGAATATTCATATTGGATGGTTATATGCTCTTTTTGTATCAAAGAGATTGTGTAATTACATCTAATTATGTAAAAAGAAGTATTTATCATTTATTTGACGCTAAAATGAAAGAACCCAAAATGCCGGATTCTAATAGCTATTAGAGGCTATCAGGGTTATAAATTAGCTTTTAATCCTTTCCTTTTAAAGAAAGCAGGGGCTTCTCTACGACCAATGACCCGTTCCTTTTAAAGGAACACTTTATTCCTTTAAATGGGACGAGTGATAATATTCGTAATAACGATGTGTATTTAGGTCATGTATATGCGTTTTTGAAACTGATATTGCATATTCTTTCATTTAATTATACACTTTTCTTTCTATTAGAGAAAATTAGACCCTCCATTTCTAAAACTAAATCTTAAAAACAGAACACTTTCATCTAGCTTTTGTACCTATTATTATTTTTTGATGAGGCCGTTTTCTCAAGATCACGTACCACTGTTATATCCATTATATTTGCATATACCTGTGTAGTCTTCACACTTTTGTGTCCTAATAGCTTTTGTACCGTAGTAATATTGGCACCACTATATAATAATAAGGTGGCATTTGTATGGCGGGCGGTGTGGAATGACACACGTTTATCAATTTTCGCCAAGCCTGCTAATAAATTCAATTCTTTGTTGATATTCGAATTGTCTTTCAATTTAAAGAAGCTGTCAAGATCATCTTTATAGCGTTGCAATATCTCGATTCCTTTGCCTTCAAATAATAAATATAAAGGAAGACGTACCTCAATACCAGTTTTAACAGACTTGTATATAATCCAGGTTTCCTGATGGAATTCAACAATATTTGCGGAGGTCAGACTGGTGAAATCAGAATATCGTAACCCTGCGTAGCAACAAAATAAAAAAGCATCTTTTGTTTTTTGTAGCCTCGTATATCTTCCTTTTAGCTGTAAATTTTCAAAGCGATATAATTCTTCCGGAGCTAGGTGCGTATGACTTCCCTCTATACTTTTAATTTTATACTTTCTAAAAGCATACTTTTGTATATCCATATATTCCTTATTTATAGCAACGTTAATATATCGTTTTAGATGCTTCATGTGCTTGGCAATAGTATTAAGGTGATAGCCTTTAGACTGCAGGTGATTATCAAATTCGGACACAAATTCAAATGTCAAATCGGTGAATAATATCTCTTTCTTAAATCCCTGAAGTAATTCAAGGGTGGAAAGATGATTTTGTCTGGTACTCTCTTTCAAAAGAGAATTAGCTACTTCTTCTTTGAAGAAAGTTAAGAATGACTTCCCGTTACTCAGAGGTTTATCAATCGAATTCTTTAATAAATCTAGCGATATAGGCTTTCCTTGTTGCCATAATCCAAGTTCTGTATGCTCAATAGCAGCTATATTTTCATACAACATACGATTCAAAACATTGGCGTTAGGATGATTCTTCACCATCTTTCGTTTGGTATCCCACTGATCGGGTTTGAGATATATTTTGGTGGAGAAATACATTTTTTTCCTGTTCAAGTAGGCCTCTACTTGTACTAACGCCATTCCTTTTTTATTCAATCTCTTTTTTCTGTTAAACACAAGGTTGTAACTGATCTTTTCCATACTTTCATTTTTTAATTAATAATAGAACAAATTAGATGTAATTCTGTGCTATATTAGAGGCGAATAAGCATTAATATCTCTAAAAAAATAAATCTTCAAATAACATAGTATTCACAAAACTTTAAATTAAATGCCACTTTTTTATTCGTTCTTCTACGAAAAAAGCAAAAAGAATAGCTTTTAAAAGTGTTTTATGACTAAAAACGAGCAAAAGAAATATTAAAGGATACATTTTGCTCATACAAAGTGTTACTATTCATTTTATCGATCAACGCTTTTAATAAGAAAAAATATGCTTATCGGCACAAATACAGTATATAAAATAACAAAATGTTATATTTGCAACCTTTTTTTATTAATATAATTGTTAGTTTCAGATTTATTAATATATTTGCAAATTGTTAGAGTAAAGATACAAATAATGTAAAGTTAAACTTTAAGAGAGAATTTATGAAAAGAAAATTGATGCTGTTATTGGCATGCCTTTTTGTGGGCATAGGTCTGGTAACTGCCCAAACTCAAAAAATCACAGGCGTTGTGATTTCTGAGGAAGACGGGCAGCCGGTTGTTGGCGCTTCTGTGTTGGTAAAAGGTACCACTCAAGGTACAATCACAGATGTAGATGGTAATTTTAATTTGTCGAATGTACCAAGTTCTGCAAAGACTTTGCAAATTTCATATATTGGAATGCAAACTCAAGAAGTAGCTATCAAACCCAAATTGAAAGTAATACTAAAAGCCGATGCACAACAGCTTGAAGAAGTTATGGTAGTAGCTTATGGTACAGCTAAAAAGCAATCCTTTACCGGTTCTGCCGACATGGTAAAATCTGATCAAATAGAAAAACGTACTGTGGCCAACTTAAGCAAAGCACTAGAAGGTACAGCTCCCGGTATCCAAATGACTTCCGGAGGCGGACAGCCCGGTGAGGCGTCAAAAGTTGTCATCCGCGGATTCGGTTCGATAAATGCAAGTAATAACCCGTTGTACGTTCTTGATGGTATTCCTTTTGATGGTGATTTAAGTTCCATCAACCCTGCAGACATAGAATCGATGTCTGTACTAAAAGATGCCTCATCCGCTGCTCTCTATGGTGCACGTGGCGCAAATGGAGTTATCATGATTACTACCAAAAAAGGAAAAGAAGGCAAGCCGTCTGTAAATCTAAAAGCATCATGGGGAGTTACTTCCAGAGCATTCCCGCGTTACAACACAGTCAACGCTAAAGAATTTATGGAAGCTACTTTCGAAGGATATAAGAACTACCTTTTAGATGACGGAGAAACCGATAGTGATGCTAGAGAAATAGCAGCAGGAGACTTGATTCCTACATTAGGAGGATATAATCCATTTAATGTATCAAATGACCAGCTGATCGACCCGGCAACAGGAAGGCTTAATTCAAATGCTCAATTGCTTTATCAAGACGATTGGATGGATGAAGCAACCAAAGACAGCCCTTTGAGACAAGAGTATCAATTTTCAGTATCAGGAGGTAATAGCAATACAAATTATAACTTCTCTTTGGGCTATTTGAATGAAGACGGATTAGCTGTAAATACAGGATTCGAACGTTTCTCCGGTAGAATGAATATTGATTCACAAATAAAGAAATGGTTGAAATCCGGGCTCTCCGCTTCTTTCTCAACCACAACACAAGATTACACTTATGAAGATGGCGGATCTGCTTTTTATAATATCTGGTATTCTTCAGAAATGATTGCTCCCATTTATCCTGTATATAAGAAAAATGCGGATGGCAGCAATCTGCTTGTTGATGGAGAAAAAGAATATGATTATGGTGTAAATCGTCCTTCATTCAGTAACATGAACTGGATTGCCGCCCTTTATCAAGACAAACGCGAGCGTAAATCTGATAACTTAAGCTCAAGAGCTTATGTTACATTGTCAGGCAAGGATTACGATGAACTGGGTTTCTTTAAAGATTTCACCTTAACTAGTAATATAGGTATTGATTACCGTAACCGAAATACATTAAATTATTATAATCCGGATGAGGGAGATGCTGCCGGTGTGGGTGGTGACTCCTACAGATCCGCGACGAGAATGCTTAGTTATACGTTTAATCAACTATTAAATTATAACAAAACATTCGACAAGCACTCGCTTGACGTTTTGGTAGGACATGAATTTTATTCCTATGAAAACCTATTATTGAGTGCTGAACGACAAGGTTTTCCATTCAATGGCTTACAGGAACTGGCCAACGGTGCTCAAATCATAGGTGGTACCTCATATAAAGATATATATAAAATAGAGTCAGTATTCGGACGTATAAATTACTCATTCTCCGACCGTTACTATTTATCAGGAAGCTACCGTACAGATGGTTCTTCACGTTTTCATAAAGATAACAGATGGGGATCATTCTGGTCATTAGGCGGTGCTTGGCGCATTTCAGAAGAAGCATTTATGTCCGGGGCTAAATCATGGTTAAATAGTTTAACGTTAAAAGCAAGCTATGGTGTACAAGGAAATGACGCAATTATAGACAAAGACGGATATGAAACTTATTATGGCTGGCAAAGCTTGTATGATATGGACTATGCAAATGCCAGCATGTCCGGTGCGTTGCTCTATTCTCTTGAAAATAAATCATTGAAATGGGAAAAAAATAAAAACTTGAATATTGGCATAGAAGGTACATTATTAGACTCACGTTTACGCGTTTCTTTGGAATATTATATAAAAAAGACATCAGATTTGCTTTTAATGAAACCGAAGGCCACGTCTACAGGAGTAAACGGTTATTATGACAATGTAGGAGCGATGGAAAACAAAGGTATTGACCTTAGTATCTCCGGAGATATATTTAATAAAAGAGACTTTTCATGGACAATGGGTATTATGCTCAGTTCATTTAAGAATAAAATAACCGAATTAACATCAGGTACAGAACAAATTGTGTTAGGCGCAACTATTCTGAAAGTAGGTGAACCAATCCGTTCTTTCTATATGGCCAAATCAGCCGGAGTTGATCCCGAAACCGGCAGTATGCTATATTGGATAAAAGATGATCAGGGAAATTGGGTAAAAGACAGTAATTATAATAAAGCGAATTCAACAGATCGTCAATTATGCGGAAGCCGTATTCCTGATTTTTATGGCAGTTGGAACAATAATTTCACTTACAAGAATTTCGATCTTTCATTCTTGTTTACGTTCTCCGTTGGTGGAAAAGTCTACGATAGCAAATATGCTAATCTAATGAGTACTCGTAATGTCGGACAAAATTTCCATAAAGATATGCTCAATGCCTGGAAAGCACCAGGGGATATCACCGACGTACCTCGAATGGTATTACTTGCTAATGATCAGATAAGCGATCGTTTCCTTATAGATGCATCTTATTTATCACTCAAAAACATAACATTAGGCTATAACTTACCGAAGAAATGGTTGCAAAAAGCAGGTATAAGCAATATCCGTATTTTCGCAACAGGAGACAATTTATTCTTGGTATCCGCATTGAAGGGAATGGATCCGCAGTATAACTTCACCGGTTCACAAGACTATACTTACACTCCAGTACGTAACATTACTTTTGGATTCGATTTGAAATTTTAATCACGAATAAAAATTAGCTGAAAATGAAAAAACATATATATAAATTTTTGTGCGCAGGAATATTAGCAATGGGATTTACCTCATGCAACCTCGACACAGAACCCACAGATAAACTCCCCCAAGAACAACTACTAAGTGATATTGGAGGTGTGGAAGCTATTTTAAATGGTGTATACCGTAGTTTCTACAAAACAGACTGGTCGGAAGGATATCCAACCGAAAATTTCGGACCTTCTTCTGTTGCTCTCGCAGGAGAGCTAATGGTAGGTGATGATATGCAACTCCGTGAATTCGGTAATTATTGGTTTGCTTACGATTTCTTAAGATGGACACGCACGGAAATCAACAACAAATCAGACCGTCCTTATGTATGGTGGAACATGTTCTATCAGTTTGTAAATAATGCAAATGTGATGATAGCCAGTCTTGACCAGATAGAAACCTCAGAAGTTAAAAAACAGAAGAATTTAAAAGCACAGGCATTATCCTTACGAGCTTATGCATATTTTAATTTAGTTTCTTTATACCAATTAACTTATAAAGGGCATGAATCATCACCAGGAGTCCCTATCTATACAGAGCCAACAAGTATTGAGACTAAAGGCAATGGTCGTGGCACTGTAGAGCAAGTGTATAAAAGAATAAACGACGATTTGAAAGACGCAATTCAGTTGTTTGAAGAAGCCGGATTAACTCAAAGTCACAAATCACATATTGATAAATATGTAGCTTACGGAATAAAAGCTCGTGTAGCTCTTATTCAAGAAGATTGGGCTGCCGCTTCATCAGCTGCACAAGAAGCAATGAAGAAGGACGGACTAGGACTTATGGGAAATGATGATTTATTAAATGGCTTTAACAGCATTACCAATAAAGAATGGATGTGGGGGTCAGAAATTTTTGAATCTCAAGCTACCGGTTGGTATTCATTCTTCAATCACATGGATGCAGCCGCAGGAGGTCACGCAGCGACATGCCGCAAAATAACCTCATCAGTGTTGTATGATGCTATAGATGACAACGACACCCGTAAAAAGTGGTTTACTGCACCTACTGGAATGACACCTGACGAAGAAGACGAGAATACAAGTCTGACTCCAGAAGAAGTTAGCTATAACCAACTAAAATTCAGAGTAAAATCTATAGGGACATGGAATAGCGATTATATTTACATGAGAATGGCAGAAATGTATTTGATTGCAGCCGAAGCTGAATGCAGACAGGGAACCGGGCATTTTTCTAAAGCTAAATCTCTGCTTAAAGAAGTAATTAGCTATAAATATGAAGATCCTTCCGAATATGAAAACAAAGTAGATGGCCTGCAAGAAAGCAATGACATCACATTGACAGAAGAAAATATAACATCAACAACTTTACTTGATGAAATTTTACTTCAACGTCGTATCGAATTATGGGGAGAAGGAGCACGTCTATTGGACTACAGGCGTTATATTGATCCGGAAGACTGGGAAATGACAATGATGATTCCAATGACAGAGTTCGACGGTAATGAAAGCTTAAATATTGCCACTGACCAGAATCCATAAATAATTTACTTTTTAATAAAACAAAAAGAGTAGATGCGATACATCCTAATTCTAGGATATAATACAGATTTATAAAGGTAAAAAAGAGACTAAATTCTTTAAGGGCAAGCCTTGAAAATTTAGTCTCTTTTTTCTATCAAAACAGCCCCAAGAACCTTTTATTCATTCTACCAACCAATGAATGTCAGTATATGCAGCTCAAGTTCATTGCATGGATTATAATGTAGGACGCTTAATCAGTTATCTGGAAGAAAAAGGAGAGTTAAACAACACTTTACTTATTTTCTTGTCGGATAACGGTGCATGTGCCGAACCTCATCGTGAGAAAGGTTTCGGAACTATCGATATGATTAATAACCCGAAAGAATGGGTGAATCCGTCCTACGGTCTGCCATGGGCACAGGTTAGTAATACACCGTACCGTAAGTATAAAGTAAGAGCATACGAAGGTGGAACTTCTACTCCGTTGATTATTTCCTGGCCTGACAAGTATGCGAAATACAATGGTGAGATAAGGTACAACAGAGCTTTCCTGCCTGACATCATGGCAACTTTCATCGATGCAGCGAAAACCAGCTACCCGAAGACTTATCATGGAGGAAATGAAATCATTCCTTTGGAAGGTGCAAGTATGCTACCGATATTGACCGATACGGATACAGAATTGCATGAATACATTTTCGGTGAACACTTTGACAACTGTGTAGTATGACAGAACTGCCCTCTAAAAGTTTTTGCATCTAACTTTTGGAGGGCAGTTCATTTTTTACAGCAGGGATAAATTTAAATTTAGGACTCTTTAGCCCTTCCTTCTATCCTTTATCATCAAGGAAGCATTCCCTCTCTCACAATTTCCACCAAAATCGGTTTCAATCCGCTGACGAAACACTCCACTGCAATCACCATCAGAATCAATCCCATCAGACGCATCATCACATTATTCCCCGTCTCTCCCAATACATTTACTAATTTCGTGGAAGCACGAAGAATAAAAAAAGTCAGCAGATAAATCAAAGCAATAGTACCGATTAATATTCCTTTCATTTCATAAGAATGAGCATCCTGCATCAAGACAATTGCATTGGCAATCGCTCCGGGACCGCACAACATAGGAATGCCGAGAGGAGTGATAGAGATATCATCCGCATATGTTTTGATTTCTTCATCTTTCAGTTTCATCGGTGTATAACGGGCTTGAAGCATATCAAAGCCTATCTTGAAAATAATCACCCCGCCGGCAATACGGAAACCATTGGTAGAGATACCGAAGAACTTGAAAAGGAACTGGCCGGCAAAGACAAATACCATTAATGTAATAAACGACACAATGGTGGCGCGACGTACGATAGACTGACGCTCCTTATCCGTCATACCATGGGTCATGGTAAGGAAGACAGGCATCGTTCCCAATGGGTTGGTCAACGTAAAGAATGAAGTGAAACAAAGTAAGGCAAAAGGCAGAAGCGTACTATCCATGATTATATCGTATTTTATACAAAACTAAAACGCAACAAAAATACGACTTAATCCAGAAAACCTATAATAAATTCATTAATTCTTTCAAGGAATGAATGTGATAAGTAGGGAGGAAAGGGAAAGTAGTCCGTTCCGTCACATTGTAGAAAGCCTGATGCATTCCTACTCCATGTGCCCCGGTTATATCTGCCTCCCAACTGTCACCAATCATCAAGGATTCGCTCAATTCAGATTGAGTAGCCGACAAGGCAAAATAGAATATCTCCGGCCAAGGTTTCAACACTCCGAGATCTTCCGAGAGAATCACCTTTCTGAAATATCCGTCCACTCCTGCCGAACGCATCTTGCGTGATTGCAATTCACGAAACCCATTAGAAAGGATATAGAGATTATATTTAGGAGCAAGAAATTCCAACACCTCCTTCGCATGAGGCATCAAAGTACTTTTGGTAGGAATAATCGCGAAAAAATCTTTCGAGAAGCGTTCGGCGAGCGATTCATCTTTTACTCCCACAGCCTGTAAAGGATAAAAGAAACGCTGGCGATTCAATTCATCCTTTGTTATCTTTCCTTCACCGTACTCAATCCAAAGTTCGGTATTTCTTTGTTGATAAAGGGTGTAATAATGATCGAACGAATCAAAATAGCGGTCGAACGAATATTTCTGATATACTTCTTCAAAAGTATCACGGGCATTTTGAGAGAAAGCCCAAATGGTGTCATCAAGATCAAAAAAGAGATTTTTATATTTCATCAGTAGTTATGCGTAATAAGAAATAAAAAAGCCAATGTGCTAATTTCTTGAATCCAGGAATCAGCACATTGGCAATTCAAAAAGGGATATCTACCTTATTTTACCTGGATAACCAAGTATCTGGATACACTCCAGAATTCAGTAGGATTAGTAATCTTCAGTGTCAACTGGCCTTTGTCATCTTTTACCAATTCATAAGAACCGGACGGATGAGTAGTCAGTAACTCAGCACGCTTAGAGTACAACTTGATTTCTTTTGTTGTACGGATATCGATTTGAGTGAAATAATCCTTATTGAAATCAGCGCTCTTCAATACATCTCCGCTCTGAAGAATTTTTTGAGCTTTCAATTCAGATTTAGTACCGAATACAAACCAAGCCGCATTCAGGCTCTTTTCCTGTTCAGCAACAGTTTTAGCTTTTGCTTCGTTTTCTGCAGCCAACGTTTCTTTAGCGGCAGACAAGTCGCTGACAGCAGCATCCAGTTCCTGGATACGGATATTCTTGGAAGCCAGTTCTGTTTGAAGTTCTTCGATACGCTGTTGTTTAGCATTCAATTCAGCAGTCAAAGCGGCAACAGCTTTTTTCATCTGTGCAGAATTGTAATTGCTATTCTTCAACTGTGCCTGTAATTTTGCAATCTGCGCTTTGTTTTCTTCCATTTGCTTGGAGATAAATTCGATATCAGAAGCAATCTGTTGCTTGGCACTGGCAGAGTTTTCAGTGATGGTCCCACGCTGCAAGTCAACACGGCTTTCGGCAGCATTGATCTTACGAAAACCTTCCTGAACTTCATTGAAAGTACCCATCATATCATCCAGTTCAGCATTGCGCTGATTCAGTTCCATCAAAAGAGAATCATTTTCAGCTTTCAGGTCTTTATTTCCACCTTTAAAGCCATCACACGAAGCCAACATGGCTACGCATACAAATAAAACAGCTAACTTTTTCATACGTTTACGTTTTACGTTTTTTAATGAAATTATTTAATCATCTATTCCTGCTAATACTATCACAATCTCGCCCCGGGGTTCGGTAACGGTAAAGTGTTCTATCAATTCAGCCAAACTGCCTCGAACAGTTTCTTCGTGGAGTTTGGATATTTCACGCGACACGGTTGCCTGACGTTCAACACCGAAATATTCGGCAAACTGCGTTAACGTCTTCAACAGACGGTGGGGTGATTCATAAAACACCATCGTGCGGTGTTCTTCCGCCAATGTCTTCAGTCGTGTCTGCCGTCCTTTCTTCTGGGGAAGAAATCCCTCGAAGCAGAACTTCTCATTCGGCAATCCCGATGCAACGAGTGCCGGAACAAAAGCTGTTGCTCCCGGCAAGCACTGCACTTCGATACCGTTGCGCACACATTCACGAACAACCAGAAATCCGGGATCGGAAATTCCAGGCGTTCCGGCATCCGAAATAAGTGCTACCGTTTCACCAGCCTTTATTCTATTAACAACACTTTCCACCGTTTTATGTTCATTAAATTTGTGGTGGGATTGCATTGCATTCTTTATTTCAAAGTGTTTCAGCAAAATACCGGAAGTACGTGTATCCTCCGCCAAAATCAGATCAACCTCTTTCAGAACTTTGATAGCACGAAAAGTCATGTCCTCCAGATTCCCTACCGGCGTAGGCACTACATATAGCTTTCCCATTTGTTTTATGCTGATTGATTAAAATATTTCTTTAGCAGTTCCAAAAAATCATTCACCGCCTCTTTTTCTTCATTTATTTCGACTTTCGAGGACAAAAATGCGACCGCAGTCTTGTAGGAACTCATTACTGATATCTGTTCGATAACACGATTCATCAAATCAGTGTCCCCTCCGAACAGCTCACGAGAAAAACGGAAAGAATCATTCAGGCTGATAGCATGTCGCAAGCCGGCAGATAATTTGAGACTTTCTCCCAACACTGCCGATTTAAGTTCTTCCTCTTTCACAACAGTTTCAACTACAGGCTCCTCAACAATTGCCGGTTCCTCTTTTTCCCCTTCTTCTTTCACAACAACAGATTCAAGAGATTGTATAATAACAGGGGAATCTACTTCAGATTCGGCAACTTCGTTAGTATCTTCCACTGTTTCTTCTACAGCTGACGTAGAAGTCAACTGAACAGCATCCACTTCCTGCTGTAGTTCATCCAAACGTCCCTGCATCCGTGTAATGCTCCGCTTCAACAGTTCAGACAAAGTCAGAGTCGGCTCCTTGGTAAACGAATCCATGAGGTAGTTCAACTCATGAACATCCAACTCAATATCTGTTAATAGCTTCTGTTTCATGTCAGTCCATTGTTTATACGGTGCGAATGTAGGAATAATTTATGCAATAACTTAAAATAATGGATAATTTAACAGTTCTTGCACATTGAATTGCTTACCTTTGTCCACATATTTATTTAATCAAGAAAACACAAAATCTCATGGTATTATTTTCAGAAGACCACATACAGGAGACCAGGAGAAGAGGCCGGATCGAAGTTATCTGCGGTTCCATGTTCTCCGGAAAAACAGAGGAATTAATTCGCAGAATGAAGAGAGCAAAATTCGCAAAACAACGTGTAGAAATATTCAAACCGGCTATTGATACCCGTTATTCAGAAGAAGACGTAGTCTCTCATGACAGCCATTCTATCGCTTCTACCCCCATCGATTCGTCAGCCAGTATTCTACTGTTTACTTCAGAGATAGACGTAGTAGGTATTGATGAAGCACAGTTTTTCGATAATGGTTTGATTGACGTATGCAACCAGCTCGCCAACAATGGTATCCGTGTCATTATCGCAGGCTTGGATATGGACTTTAAAGGAAATCCGTTCGGGCCTATGCCACAATTGTGCGCCATTGCCGATGAAGTCTCCAAAGTTCATGCAATCTGTGTAAAATGTGGCCAGCTGGCTTCTTTCTCACATCGTACAGTCAAGAATGAGAAACAGGTTCTTTTAGGTGAAACAGCCGAATACGAGCCTTTGTGTAGAGAATGTTATCTCCGTGCACGAGGGGAAGATGAGCAGAAAATATAAACTCTATAAAAAAAGCAGATTATGGAAAGGAAAAAGATAACATTCGACAGTTTTATACGCGGTTCCATCGGATGTGTGTTAGTCGTGGGAATATTAATGCTTGTGGAACGCCTTAGCGGAGTGTTATTACCTTTCTTTATTGCCTGGCTGATAGCTTATATGGTCTATCCGTTAGTCAAGTTCTTCCAGTATAAGCTACGATTGAAAAGCCGCATTATTTCCATCTTCTGTTCCTTATTCCTTATTACGGTTATCGGAATCACTTTATTCTATCTGTTAGTACCGCCGATGATTTCGGAAATAGGCAGAATGAACGACTTGCTGGTGACTTACCTCACCAATGGAGCCGGTAACAATGTACCTAAGAATCTTTCTGAATTTATCCACGAGAATATTGATCTTCAGGCACTGAACCGTATATTAAGTGAAGAGAATATCCTGGCGGCAATCAAAGACACTGTCCCCAGAGTGTGGACTTTGCTTGCAGAATCTCTCAACATTCTATTCAGCATCCTTGCCTCCTTTATTATATTATTATATGTAATCTTTATATTACTGGATTATGAAGCGATAGCTGAAGGATGGCTGCATCTACTACCCAATAAATACCGCACGTTTGCCTCCAACCTAGTTCACGACGTACAGGATGGTATGAACAGATATTTCCGTGGACAGGCTTTAGTTGCTTTCTGCGTAGGTATTCTCTTTAGCATTGGTTTCCTGATTATCGACTTCCCAATGGCTATTGCTCTGGGCCTTTTCATCGGAGCATTAAATATGGTTCCCTACTTGCAAATCATTGGTTTCCTTCCCACTATCTTATTGGCGATCCTCAAAGCCGCCGACACCGGACAGAACTTCTGGATTATCATTGCATGCGCATCAGCCGTCTTCGCAATCGTACAAATCATACAGGATACCTTTCTTGTCCCTAAAATCATGGGGAAGATTACCGGACTGAATCCTGCCATCATCCTTTTATCTCTTTCCATCTGGGGTTCATTAATGGGAATGCTCGGCATGATCATCGCCTTACCACTAACAACTTTAATGCTCTCCTACTACCAACGCTTTATTATCAACAAAGAAAAGATAAAATATGATGAAGTAGAAACCTCTGATAATCAAGAAACAAGCCATAACGAGAAAAAATAATTGAAACTTTTTTCTACGGAATGCTTGCAAATTAAATAAAAGTAACTACCTTTGCACCCGCAATCAGGAAATAACTGATCCGCAAATAAGGATTGATTCGCTAGCTCAGCAGGTAGAGCACAACACTTTTAATGTTGGGGTCCTGGGTTCGAGCCCCAGGCGGATCACTGAAAACAAAAGAAAAATCAAGCAAATCCCTGATAATCAGATATTATCAGGGATTTCTTTTTTCTGGCAGGTAGCAGAAAATAGCCGTTTCAAGCATATTATCGGTGGATAAATCGTGGGACTAAAATTTAGTTCTAAAAAGGGGTCAATGTAAAAAACAGGTTGAAGTGTTAAAAAACTACCCGAGTGTGAGATTCTTTTTAGGCGCATAGCTTGGAGAGTCTGAACAGAAAGAATGGGATATCAGTAACGCCTCGGAATTGACTTCTGAATGCCTTGACTTTTGCGTTGAAAGATTCAGCGCCGGCATTGGTGGAACGGTTGACAAAGTAATTCAGGATTGTGTCATAGTGGTTGCGGAATGTTTCTGTAACAGTGCGGAATTGGCCTCCGGCCATTTTCTCCACTTTGTCGTACCATCGGGCAAGATTCAGCCGGGCAGTGTCCTTATCAACTTTTTGGTTGAATATGCGGGTGAGGTCCATGGCAAGATCATACGCGTGTTTCAGCTCGGGATAAAATTCAAAAATGATGTCGGCTCTCCATTGCTGGGACTTCGTCCATTTGGAGGCATGTTTTGTCAGAATGTATTTGGCACGTGCAAGGAGCTGTTTCCGGGTGTCGCCGTTGGCATAACGGTAAGGAACATACGGAATGCCCTCCCTGCGACAGCGTGCAATCTCTTCGTTTTCAATATCCCTTGCCATCCACCGCAGAGATATCCGCAGCTCGTCTATGGCATCGTAGTAGAGTTTATGGACATGAAAACGGTCGTTGGTCACGATGGCTTTGGGGAATGACCGACGGGCTATGAGCATCATGGATGACGAAAGGTCGAGCGTTATCTCTCTTACCGTCTTTCGTCTGGCAGAAGATATCTTCTCAAGAACTGCAATGACCGTTTCAGCCCTGGTACCACGTATCGCCGCAACAAGCGCGCCCTTCCCGCCGTGAGCGTCACGGTTGGTGACAAAGGTATAGAGCTCGCCGCAGCTGAGCGAAGACTCGTCGATGGCCAGGTTCGGACCGATGTTCTGCGGATATAGCACGTACCCATCGGCGTGACACAGCTGCTTCCACTGCCTGTAGCCACTGAAAATCTCCTTATACTGCCGCGATAGGTTGGAGCCATTTACACCGTAATGAGCACCGATTGAGCGTATGCTCTCAGGGGTGGATTCAATCCTCCTCTTTTAAAAAAGCAACGAACTCAGGGGTCAGGCGGCTGCCTTCTTCCGTCAGATCGTAGTCATAGGTAAAGATACTCCCGTCTTCCATGTCGCGCCACTTACGCCGTCGCACATGCAAGTATACCGCCTTCCCGCGAATCGGAAAATCCTGTATCACACGTTCTTCGGTAAAGCCATATTCGCGGACAGTACCCTTCTTGTAATCTTCGCGAGACATATAACCACGCTCGTCAAGCCAGTAATCCAGCCGTTCGTACGTTTCCTCGTAGTTGACAAACTCAAAGTTGGCCGTGATAATCTCCGGAAAGATTGTTTTTAATATCTGCCATTGTTTCATACCGCAAAGTTAGCAAGACTATCACATTTTAACAACCTGTTTTTTACATTGACCCCTAAAAAGTCCCACGAATTTACATCTTTCTCACTGATTCATAGCATTTTGCATAGACTTACTTTGGAAGAGAATACATCGTTTTGTAACTTAAAAAACGATGTAAAAATGGCTCGAAAATCATTTTCTGTTTTGTTCTTTATCAAAAAAGCCAAGTTATTAAAGAACGGAGAAGCACCTGTATGCATGAGAATCACTGTAAACGGCTGTATGGTAGATATTTCTATCAAAAGAAGTTGTCCCGTAAACCTATGGAATCAGGCAAAAGAGAATTCAAAAGGAAAAGACCGTATGTCGGTGGAACTGAACCACTACTTAGAAATCACACGCTCACGCATACACCAAATTTATAGGGAACTGGAAACTTCCGACAAGGTTATCACCGTTGATCTTGTGAGAAAACTGTATTATGGTGTGGATGAAGAAAGCAAAACCCTTTTGCAAGTATTCAGAGAACACAACGAACAAAGTCGTAAGCTGATCGGAAAAGACTTTGTTAGTAAAACCGTTCAACGGTATGAAACCACTACCCGATATTTGGAGGAATTCATTAAGAAAGAATATCAGTTATCTGATATTGCCCTGAATAACTTGGAAGCCAACTTCATTTCTAAGTTCGAGCTTTCTTGAAGATTGAAAAAGGTTGTGCGCAGAACTCCGCTATCACCCGACTAAAGAATTTGAAGAAGATTATCCGCATTGCTCTGGAAAACGACTGGATAAAGAAAGATCCGTTTGCTTACTATCGTTTCAAACTGGAAGAAACTGATCCCGAATTTCTGACGATGGACGAGATTAAAATCATTCTCGCTAAAGAGTTCACAATTAAACGAGTAGAACAGGTACGTGACGTTTTTGTCTTTTGCATTTTTACTGGCTTGGCGTTCAGCGATGTGAAAGATTTATCACCCGAACACTTGGTAAAAGACAATAAAGGAGAACTTTGGATAAGGAAGAACCGCCAAAAGACAAAAATCATGTGTAACATTCCTGTGTTACCAGTAGCAGCTTCCATACTTGATAAATATAAGGATGTGGCAGAGTGTACCGGAAAACTTTTACCTGTATTGTGTAATCAACGCATGAACAGTTATTTGAAGGAAATTGCCGATGTGTGCGGAATTCATAAAAATCTTAGCACACATACCGCCCGTCATAGCTACGCCACAAGCATTTGCCTTGCAAATGGCGTGAGTATGGAGAATGTTGCTAAGATGTTAGGTCATGCAGATACAAGCGTAACAAAACACTATGCAAGGGTATTGGATCAGAATATTTTCAAGGATATGCAAAAAGTAAATAGCTGCCTGTCGGAATTGGCTATATAATAAAGATAGTAGCTAATATTGAAAAAGGATTGGGAAGAATGAATTTCATTTTCTCAATCCTTTTCTTTTATAGTAAGTTTTCCAGAACTCAATATGAAGCATTGACAAAGATAAGTTCCATATTTAGCCTGTTCAAGTCCGAGCCTTCGGTTTAGATGAAAATCTTCCTCTCACTATGTTCGAGCGTATTTTCATCTAAAGACTTGCACAGACTAAATACTTCACTGGAAAAGTCAATGATTCAAATTAAATTCCGAAAAACAATGTTTTCGGGGCTGGTGGGCTATTCTTTCCAGCTTTCAAAGTAGTGCTTTTGGAGTAGCTTATCAATATCACTTTGACGGTAGATGATTTTACCTTTTATCTGAATAAAGGGGATTAGTCCCGTATCTCGCCACTCTTGCAGGGTTCGCAAACTGACATTCAGTTTCTTGGAAACTTCATTGTTGGAAAGAAAGCGTTCCCCGTTTAGGTGGGGCTTGTAGTGCTTGACAATAGATTCAATGCCGTTCAGCATTGAATCAAGCGAAGAAATAAATTCTTTGACTTGTGGGGTATCTTTATTTATTAGTTCCATGATTGAAAGATTGTTTTATTGAAATATTGATTTCAAGATGGCTAGATAGCAGACTAGTTGCGCAGATAGTCACCAAGCGATGAAATACTAAGTACATCTTTTACCGAATCATAATCTACATAGAGTCGTTTGGATGCAATGGAAATAAAGTACTGGCTATCATCTTGCTGTATCTCATAAGTAGCGGGTGAAGCCTGTTTGGTAGTTTCCGATACATATATAATAGAAAGAAGGTACTCTTTATCATTCCGATAGATGATAACCGTAGGATTCAGATTAACGCTTTCCCATGTGCCGACAATGGAAAATAGGTTGAAGGACGGATAATCTTTTTTAGTTCTTTTCATAAGACGTGGTTTGTTTGAGTGATTGATTCTGTGTTTCACTGTCTGCAATAATTCTTTCAATATCGGATGACTTATAATAAATCTTGCTCCCGATTTGAGAATAAGCCAACCGCCCACTACTTCGGTAATATTGCAGCGTGCGTTTACTAAAGCCTAACAATAGGCATACTTCCTGACTATCCAGCCAGTTTTCGTCTTTCTGAGTATGAGTGCTGCATAAACATTCTATTCGTTTGGCAAACTTGGTGAACCGTTCGCAGACATGCGAAAAGGTTCTCTTTTCAATGGTTACTACTTCCATGCTTCTAATTTAAAATGGTTTATAAAACGTGTTGATTCTATTTTCATCGGCAAATGAAAGAAGAATTAAGAGCCGTTTTCAAAACTGTCTGGAAGTGGTAGAATATGACTATATCTGGCTTCTTCCAAAAATTCAAAAGCCAGATATATAATTGAAATATGCTTTGTTATTAGAAAATACTATATTAATATCAAAAGTAGAATTTTAAGTCTCCACACCTGCGCTATGCTTCGGGTTATATTCTAGTTTAAAACTTGCACAAACTGGATAATACACTGATAGAGTTAATGTTATTAATCCGTCTCAGAAAAAATGTTTTATTGAATCGAGCTGTTTAATAAGCCCAACCTTTGAGCAATATTAACAGCTTCAATAGAATTGTTTGCCTTTAATTTTAATAGTATGTTTTGCCTATGAGTATTTATTGTATTGATACTGACATTTAAAGAGTTTGCAATTTCTTTGCTTAATAAGCCTTGTTTCATTAATTGTAAAACGCACAACTCCCTATTAGTCAATGGTTCTTCTAAGGTATCTGACAAATCAATAAATATCTGTTCTCCTGTTTCAAAATTATATAGGTGGCTTTTGGTTATTTCTGATTCATGACTTGCATCAACATCAATAACCGAAAGCATAAGCCAAATATTACCAGATTTATCCAATTCTATTGCTTGCTCCTGTTCAATAATACGGATATATTCACCACGTACATTTTTTACTCGCATCTCATGTACCATCTTGTGCTTCATTTTTTCTTCTGCGGAAAGACTACTTAATAAAGAGTAGATTTTCTTTCTAACAAGCAAGCCGTAATGTATATCACCCGGATGAATAATTTCTAAGACAGGTTCATGTCCGTTGATAAATAACCTTTCAGGGTCAATTCCGTATGACTGAGGAATATTGTCTGATACAAAAACGAATTTTTTAGTACAGCAATCAAAGACCAGCACAATACTATGCGCTAGTTCCGACAATCTGAGCCAATCTGTTTTTTTTGTTCTATAACAGAGTAATCCAACTCGTTGATAAAAGCGCTTGATGTTGGCAGAATATTTTCGACTACTTTTTCTATTTTATCTATTGATTCATTTTTCATATCTCACATTTTCAGTCCATTAAGGCTTGCCTCATTATAAATGACTATTGTAACAGTTAAGGCTTGCCTGTAACTTTGCACAAAGTTAATAAATTAATAATGAATAACATGTGTAAGGTTACATATAGTTATCCATGCCAATAATAAACAATTAAAAACTATCAATTATGATTCAGAAAGTTAAGTTAATAACACGTGAAGGTAAAAAAGTTATGGGCTACCGAGTTACTGTTACTTCGGATTTTCATTCTAATATAGAGAATATATGGGATAAAATTCAAGATATTGATACTTTGAGAGAGATTTGTAAACCTAAAGCTAGTTTTATTGCTTGTGATGATTCTCCTATACAGTGGAAAGAAGGCAAAACTTTTGTTTTCAAAATGTACTTGCATGGCTTTTTACCAGTAGGTAGTCATACAATTAATGTTGTCAAGATGGATAAAGCGTCACGAGAAATAAATACAAAAGAATATGATAATACTGTAGTCATTTGGAATCACTATATTAAGATGGAAGAAATAAGCCAACAGGTAACCCGATATACTGACACTGTGGATTTATATGCAGGCTGTTTAACGTCTATTGCCGCATGGTGGACTTTGAAATTTTATAAGCACAGACAACGCAAATGGCAAAAGATAGCTAAGAGTTTATAAATTCATATAGAGCGATAAAAACAGAAAGCCATGTCAGATTGGGATTTAACTGAAAAACGTATATATAAATTGCTAAGACATCCATACCAATTAGATAAGTCTGTTGTTGAAGATATGGCTTCTGCTTATTTGGAATTTGTGGAGGAACTCTTCGATTACCTGAATAGAATAGGCGACAATAAAATACGAATTAGACAGCTTAATATGAGTTATATTGACTTTGGAACACTTAAAGCGTTGGAAGAATCATGTCCCACAGAAAACAGTAAGTTGAAATTGGTTTTTCTAGATAAGTTGTTATCGTTGATAAATATGGAACAGGAATTAATTTATCGACAGATGGAGTATCCTAAATTTTTTATCAATATTGAATCTGAATGGAAATCACCATTTTATCTAAATAATGAAGTAATAAAACTCGTAGATATGATGGAGCTAGTTTGTGGTATTTTCTATATATCAGATGGTGTTATTCGCATAGATCATAAGGAAATCTTTCTTAGCGATGTAGCTCGTATCTTTGAAAAGATGTTTAATATAAATTTTGGTGATATTTATAAGAAAGAAAGTGCAGTAATCAAACGAAAGCCAATGAAAATAACTGAATTTCTCGATAGGTTGAAAGCTGCTATTATCCAGAAGAGTAAAGAAGAAGGTTACTATCATTCATAAAGTATAAAGTAATTTGATCTGAAAATCAATCATATACATGCAATTTATGGGGGAGTACCACTGGTATTCCCCTAACTTATTTGCACTCATTTGCCGAACTTTGCTTCATCAATCGATTGAAAACAAGAATGTTGAACTTAAAAATTAAGCAAAATGTATATAGATAACGAAAACTTCGAGAGGTGGATGGAAAAACTATCCAAGAAACTCACTGAAATCGGACAAGACTTGAAATCACTCATCAATACTGATGCGGTACTAGATGATAATGAGAAGATTCTCGATAATCAAGATTTAGCTTTTCTCCTGAAAGTATCTTTCCGAACTCTTCAACGCTACAGAGTAAATAAACAACTTCCCTATTTCACTATCGGAAGGAAAACCTATTATCGGGCTGTAGATATTCGAGCTTTTGTTCGTGAACGTGCCGATTCTCAAACCTACAAGCAGTTTGAAAAAGCCAATCAGTTGGATAATCAACCTTGATAGCAAAAAGTAGCAGAGGAAAGAAGCCTGTGTTCAGGATATTCCTTTGTGCTGCCACCCCGATTTAGCAGAAACTGCTTCACCTATCGGTTCAGCCCATTTCGCTAAATCGAGCAAGAGGGAACTGGACAAGTCCTGTTCTTCCCTCTTGCCCTGCGGGGCAAAGCCTTCGGCTTTAGCGTGTTACAGGAACACGCTGTAATAACACCTGTAATAAGTATTTTCTTTGTAATGCTTATTATCAGGTATTTATCTATTCATATTTCTATAAAAAAGTAATTACCATGCCAAACAGCAGTCGAAAAACGATATTCACTACCATTTCCATAGACAAGGAAGCGGCAGCTTTGGTAGAGAAGATATGCAAACGCTATTCACTGAAAAAGAGTGAAGTTGTAAAGTTGGCGTTTGGGTATATAGATAAAGCACATATCAATCCATCCGAAGCACCTGAATCTGTAAAATCAGAACTGGCGAAAATAAATAAGAGACAGGATGATATTATACGTTTCATTCGTCATTATGAGGAAGAACAACTAAACCCCACGATACGGGCAACAAATTCTATCGCTTTACGCTTCAATGCTATCGGCAAAACATTGGAAACTCTTATTCTCTCTCAACTAGAAGCCAGTCAGGAGAGACAAACAGCCGTACTTAAAAAGCTAAGTGAACAGTTTGGCAATCATGCCGGTGTGATAAACAACCAGTCCAAACAGATTAATGCACTCTACCATATACACCAACAGGATTATAAAAAGTTGCTTCAACTGATACAACTCTATTCAGAACTTTCTGCTTGCGGCGTGATGGATAGCAGAAAGAAAGAGAACCTGAAAAACGAAATCGGTAATCTAATAAATACATAGAGCCATGCACATAGATTTTGCTCCACCATCTAAAGGTACATATAATAATGCTGGCAGTAGCCGACAGCTAGCAAATTACCTTGAACATGAGGACTTAGAAAGAATGGAAAAGGGTATCTATACCGAAGGCTTTTTCAATCTTGCAGAGGATAATATCTATAAATCAAAGGTTATAAAAGATATAGATACCAATATCGGGCAACTATTGAAAACAGATGCTAAGTTTTTTGCTATTCATATCAGCCCATCGGAAAAGGAACTCAGAGTAATGGGTAATACAGAACAGGAACAAGCTGAAGCGATGAAACACTATATCCGTGAAGTGTTTATTCCTGAATACGCAAAGAACTTCAAAAAAGAACTATCCGCTTCGGATATAAAATTTTACGGTAAGATTCATTTTAACCGTAGTTGTTCAAGGAATGAACTGAACATGCACTGCCATTTGATAGTCAGCCGTAAAGACCAATCCAACAAAAAGAAACTATCACCACTTACGAATCATAAGAACACCAAGAATGGAATAGTCAAAGGTGGTTTTGACCGTGTGAATCTCTTTCAGCAGGCAGAACAGGGATTTGATAAGCTATTCGGATATGATCGCCAACAAACAGAATCATTTGATTACCAAAATGTGATGAAAAACGGTTCTATATCGGAACAGTTTGAACTACAGGAGCAAGAAACTCAATCCAGTGAAAGAAAAACAGAAATCAACCAGGATAGCAACCAAGAGAACTTATTTTCTATCAATCTTGAAAACAAGGAAGCAAGTAACCAAGCTTTCAATACAAATACCCATATTTTCACTCCACAAGAAAATAATACCTCTATCAATCCATCTTTCTATAATGAAAACAACCAAACATCAAATTCATTCATTTCTTTTATTTCTTCACAAAAAGCAGACTTCCAATTCAACTCCGAAGAACAAATACCTAAGCTCAAGAAAAGAAGGAAGCAAAAAAGGCTTTAAGTTATTTTAGTTCAAGAAAACAACCAAGTTTTGGCACTCTCGAATAAAAGCGACTCATTATGTACATAAAAATATAAAAGTTTAATATATTTGTATTTGAGTTGACAACTGTATCAAGATACAGTCCCCTCAATCGGCTGAAAATGTAGTTCAGAGTGATTACAACTAAAATCACAGTCAAAAAAATCATCTCTGTATTATATTTCTAAGTGCTTTAATTGGCTATTTGAAAACGATAATGTATCAAAAAAGTAAACTTTTAAATATATACCATGAAAAAACTAAAGAAAATAGGACATGATATTGCATTGAATAATTTTGTAGTTCATCAAGTTACTAAAATGGCAGGAGATAGAAAGACAGGATTAAAGTTAGCAAAATCGACTCTTAAAACGACAACAAAGGAATCTGCCTTTATTGCTAAAATTACAGATGCCTATTCTAAAAAATCACATCCGACATATGGCATCTTTAATACAGAAAATAAGTCTAATGAGTTTCAAACTTCATTAAGAGAATTTTGTGCAGGAAAAACTGATTTCATTTCCTTCTCTCAAAGATCGATGAATTACTATAAGACTGTTATAGAAAAAAATGCACCTGCAAGTGGAGGGTTTGTTGTATTTGCTTTTTATAATAATACAACAAACAAGACACAACATCTTCTGGTTTTAACTCTCAATAACAAAGATGGCTATTATATTGATGAAAAAAATCTTACTATTGAAGATATAAAGAATTTAGACTTGAGCAAAATAGATGTGGCATGTCTTATTAATATAACAAAATGGCTAAAAATTGAAAGGGGCGAGAATTTGGAGAGTAAAACCTATCTATCCTTCGTAAAAGGGAATAAAGATATTAGTCTTTACTTTATGGATTTTATTGGATGTCAAAATAAGACAACTAGTACAGATTCTTCTAAAAAATTAGCAAATGCATTAGTGAGATTTTGTACAAATAAGAAATATGATGATGCAAAAACAAGAGATATTAAAAATGCCGTTTATTATTACTGTATTGAATGTATTAATGCAAAAAAAGAAATTTCATTATCTGCTATATCTGCGCTCATAAATCCAGAAAATCCTGATGAATTTCAAGAATTTGCATCTTCGGAGGAAAACGAAGTAGATGAAATTATTAGTGGAGATAAAACGATCTTGAAGACATTGAATTATGTCAAATATAGAACACCTGATTTAACTGTAGAATTCAATAATAAGTTAATAGGAGTTCAAATATTCTACAGCGACAAAAAAAACGAACTAACAATTAAAAATGTACCGGATGAATTGAGAAAGCAAATAACCCAATGAGACATATGATGCTTACACAAATAGTAGACATATTAACAAAAAGCAATATAACTATTTCTGATGATTCTCTTTCAGTTGACAATTACAAGATATTAGACGAAAGCAGCATTATTAGTTTGGAGAATTGCATTGAACAAATATATGATAATAAAGGGAATATTATTGGATTATCAGATATTCAAAAGAAGCAAAATGTTCGTATTGTATTCTCTCTGTATAGATTAAACCAAACAGGTTATTATGAGACATCCGATGTCTTTGTTCGAAAAAACAAAATTATATCTCCTGCGTCCTATTATATTCAAAATATAGGATTCCAAAATAGTGAGCATACTTTTATAAAGAAATATCATGCCTTAATTAACTTTATTCAATCAATTGGTGATCTGGCTAAATACAAAGAAGAATCTCCTGATATAACAACATGTGTCATCATCTGCGAACAGAAAGCCCTTATTCTGCCTATCATTTACAGTGGTGAGGATGTTGTCAATATAGATTTCCCAATAGAAGAAATGAATTATGCAACAGAATTATTCAAAAAAAATAATAGCGAAGAAAAACTTCTTTTCATTAATGAATTAATGGAATTTTTATCAAATGTAACAGAAGAAAATCGCTTTGTCTATTTATTGCAAAACTTCAATGAGTATTATTCCAAGTCTATTGATAGCTTTCAATATTATATCAGAAACTTCTCATATAATAAACTGAAATCAGAATTAGATAATGCGATATTAGATTATTCTAAAAAAATACAATCAGTAATTAATGATGCACAGTCTAAACTCATTGCTATTCCTGCTGCTTTTGTTTTAGCAGCAGCCAACATTGAATTTGATAATATATTATCAATAAAAAATATAGCTATTTTAATTAGCTTGTATATATTTGCTCTGTTAATAGGTATATTCCTAAATAACCAAAGCAGCGTCTTAAATATGATTGATATTAATATTCAATCATATAAAGGAACTTTTGGGGGTAATAGTAACGTTGTAAAAGATGCATTTATATTAGTCGATAAGGAGCTAATGAAACAAAAAAACAGACTGTTTATTACTCAATTTATCAATTGGGGAATACCTGCTTTATTAACACTCTTGTATATAGTTGTTTTCATAGCAAACATATCAATAATCACATCTGACATAATAATAAAAATATTAAAATCATGTATCACTCAGAATCTTCATATATAGAAAATACTTCCTTGCATCTTGTTGGCAATAAATCAAACGAAGAAAATATTCGTTTCTCCAGCAACTTGCTAAATATAAGTACCGACTTAAATAGAATTTTATTACACTATTTCTTGTCTTCTTTCAAAAGCAATGAATTCTATAATTTCTACCATGATATTAATATAGAAATGAATGAAGTGTATGTTTGTGTAGAAAATATATTTAAAAACAATGAAACATTACATGCACAGTCTATAAATCTGGCAAAACACTTGTATAAAAAAAGTACACATCCTCAAATCAAGGGTGGCGAATTTTATACCGTTTACTTTAAAGATTGCATTTTAGAAGGAGAGATAGTAGATGCTATTGGTTTATTTAAATCAGAGAATAAAGACACTTTTTTAAAAGTATCAACGCTGAAAAATGATTTTAAAATCGAAACTGTTGAAGGCGTTAATATCAATAAATTAGATAAAGGTTGTTTGATATTCAATAAAGAACGCGAGAGTGGATATATAGTTGTTGTAGTAGATAATACAAACAAAGGGATTGAAGCACAATATTGGTTGGATGATTTTTTAAGTATTAGACAACGCAATGATGAATATCATGACACCCAAAACATACTCTCACTTTGCAAAAGCTTTATAAAAAAAGAGTTGCCAAAACATTTTGAAATTTCAAAAGCAGATCAAGCTGAATTACTGAATAAATCAGTGAGCTATTTTAAAAATAATGAGAATTTCAATATGAAAGAATTTGCTAGTGAGGTAATTTGCCAACCAGAAATCATTAATACTTTTAATCAGTACAAGTCTTCATTCCAAGAAGACTATGATATAAGAATTGCAGATAATTTCACTATTTCAGAAAGTGCTGTAAAAAAACAAGTACGTTCAATAAAAAGTGTGATCAAACTAGATAAAAATTTCGACATCTATATTCATGGAAATTCAGAGCTTATAGAGCAAGGGGAGGATAGTAAAGGGAAATTTTATAAAATGTATTACACCGAAGAATCGTAGAGCATTGACTTACCGTATAAGGTTAGAGTAATAAAAATGCAGTCAATAATTTGTTAGAAAAGGAAATGATACTATCTTTGCCCTCAGTATTCTCCATGAGCAAACTACCGCAAAAGCACGTAGCAAATTAGTGGGATAAATCATGGGATATGCTTGAAGCTAAAAATATAAAGTTTTAAATATCAGCATGGTAATTCCTATTGGAGAATCCCAGGCGGATCACTCAAGAAATCCCCGATAATCATAGATTATCGGGGATTTCTCTTTTTGGGCAGCTAACAGAAATAGAGGATCATGATAAGCGTAAGCCAGTCTGACTGATACCGATACCAAGCTATACGCCGTCAGTCTTCTCGATTGCAACAAGAATCAGCAGTTTCTCTTTCTCATCTTCCTATCAATTCCAAAAATAAATTCGGAAGAGTGTCAGTTGAATCTTGAACAAAATTCTTATACTTATAATAGATATAAGGAAATGATTTATCTTTTGTACTTAATGGCGCTTCTTTATACACTTGATTCATTATAGGAGCAACATAGCTTAATTTGTAAGAACTAAACTGACTTGCAATTAGACGAGCTTTGCTCAACTTGTTCATCTCTTGCGCATTAACAAATTCATGCATTAAACGCTGATATTCTGCATGTCTCGTCCAATCTTTGCCAAATGGAAGATCCGGAAAAGAGATGACATCAACTTCTTTGAGTATAAAATCTGTAGAGTTCTGTGACCAAGTTATAATAAACAAACGTAATCCAGATTGAACTCTTAATATTTCTTGCGACTGCCAACGTCTTACATCATTATCATATTGAATATAACCATACTGGTTAGTTCTTGCATATTTTCCCAAGAAAAATTCATTGTTGCAATGCTTAGCGACTTCAGTATTATTTGCATTCTGAAATTCTAGTATTGCAATTGGCTGAGAATCTTGATTTGAAACAAAACAATCTATATTTGTAGGCCAAGCACATCCAGCACTTCTAAGAGCTCTGTCAAAATAAGGCAAGTCTTTACGCTCACGATATGGTTTTGTCGACTTCCAATCCTTAATTGTAGAGATCCAGTTAGAAAAGCCATGATATGTATCATATGAGACAGAGAATTTGCATGTAGCAAGATTCAAAATAGTATACACCCATACGGACTCCTCTTCATCACAATACAATACATATGTCAATGGACAATTGAAAGCATTTGCAAAATTTATTTTTCGTTGTAGAACTTCAGGTGTCTCTAATGATATTATTGCAGAAAGAACATCTCTTTCAGAAGATATACCTGGAACAAAATCCACTCTCGCACGTTCAAATAAATGTGTAACAATATTGTTATTGTTTTCATTACATCCTTCAATGGCATCAAAGAAGAGCCCTGTCTTTTCAACTAGTATTTTCTTTGCCCAATTAATAGCATCACTTCGCTCAGAAGTTTCCTTACGATAATTTATAAATGCCATAATAAATTTGATTAATTAATTGTTTGCATCACATCTAATAGATGCTCATAACTATCTACATCATGATACTTAACATTTTCGGTAGACATTTCATTGAAAAGCTTCTTTGCACAACTAATCTTTGCTTTCTCAATTGCACGAAGTTCCATTGAATCCATTGTTCCTTTAGTTTCTGCGATGAAGAAAATATGCTTCACTGTACCTTTTTTGAAAGCTATTGCCCAATCTGGAGAATAGTTGCCTACTGGTGTAGGAATATGAAAACTCTTTGGTAGTTTTGCGTATACCTCAACTTCCTCTGCGCTTTCAAGGCTTTGGCAAAAAGTCTTTTCTATACTATTTTCTGCTGTTCCATCAGTGAAAACATAATCTGTGATATGACGTTTTGCACGAATAGCTTTATCATAGCCTGTACTATGTTTTTCTGCTGTAAAAATAGAATTATCATACTTACCCTCAATGCGATTATACGAGATATGCTCAATAACCATAGTCGCTTTTTGAGCTTTAATCAGGTTAATAACCTTCGTTATAAACTCCTCTGGATTAACCGCAAACATCATTTTTTTCTCTGGAGTTAATTTCTCCAAAATACGACTAACAGTTATTCGTGTTAGGGTAGCTCCTTTGGCAATATCACCAATCAAATCATAGGGTGTTGTACATGCATATGTATTTCGCAAGTTTTGTGAGCGCGAAGAAACTCCACCAAATGTCGTTCCACTCTTAATTTGCAATTGAGATATTTTTTCATTTTGTTGTCCAGTTGTTATGCTATATCTTACTTGTGCAACATGCAATTCTTTATTAATCACCTCAGAAGCATTCTTAATCAATTCTTCACTGTCAAGACTTACAGTATATGCATACTTATGATTAATTTTTTTCCATAAATCCTGGAATTCTTTCTTATAAAAGTTCTCGTTAAGCGGGTTATCTTCAATTGTAGTATCGTGACCATTTTCAAACATACCATCCAAAGCATGCTCATCAAAAATAGATTGAATGAGTTTATGAACTGGTTCTTCCATGCCACGGAGTTTTTTGGGTAGCTGTTCCAATGTTCCACTTATAACCGCTTTGTGATATTCTTTCGTAATACCACCTTTAGAATCGATATAGTCGTTGTCCACGAGGTAAGAAACAATACTTGCCGCCTGTTGATCATCAATTGTGATAATGTTTTCGCCAACCTTTAGTATCTTACCCTTAAAATATTCTGTAGTCGCTTTAGTCGGACGATCATAAAGAACATCTCTTGTCTCTTTCTGTAAATCGGTCACAAAAGTAGCATAGCTTTCGCTTGCAATTACAGTGAGTTTATTAATCTCGTGAACCAGGTCTTCACCTATAGTCTGTGCATCCATGCGGGTTCCCAAGCTGTTCACTGCAAGGCGTAACCCTCGTCCAACCTCTTGACGCTTAACTGTTGCACTTTCGGAATGTTTAAGAGTACAAATCTGGAAAACATTTGGATTATCCCACCCCTCACGTAGTGCTGAATGAGAGAATATAAAACGTGTTGGCTCATCAAAACTTAACAAACGCTCCTTATTTTTTAAGATCAGATCATACGCAGAAATGTCATCTGAAATATCTGATCCTTTTTTCAATTCGCTGTTAACACTATGCCCTTTTTTATCAATACTAAAGTATCCACGATGAATATCATGAGTATCAAAGCGACGAAGATATACCTGATAATCATCCTTTTCAGCTTCATCACCACTTAAACCAAATAATCTCAGTTTATCATTAAGTATATTGTTATATTCCTCCTCAAAAATTTTCCCATATTCTCCAAGAAGTTCTTCTCCATCTTCACCATATTGACGATACATTGAAACATGATCTATAAAAAAAAGCGAAAGTGTCTTTATACCCCTACGGAATAACGCCTCTTCCTTTTCAAAATGAGATTGAATTGTCTCACGAATTTGAATACGACGCATATCCTTTTCAGAGATGTCACCAACGACATTTCCTGTTTTCATTATTTCTCCATTGACAAATTCAATCGTACTATTATCTGGATCGATATTATTTATTGTATATCCACTTTTATACTGTTGTAATTCATTGGATGCTAAATATAAGTTATCTCCTACACCCAAAACTTTAGTTTTTCGAACAACACCATTTGCTTGGCGCACTTCGATTTCTAATCTTGCCATCGGAGGCTTATTACTTGAAACAACGATCTTTTCGAAGAAAATATATCGGTCAGTACCTCGAAGATTGTGTATTTCAAAACCTTTTACTTGGATTTTCTTTACAAGTTTTTTATTGTATGCATCAAGAGCGTCAAGAACATACACCTCATTGTGATGATTCTTATGAGTAGCCGAGTAGTTGATCAAAAAAAGAGGATTAAAGTTCTTGATTCCTGTTTGAGTAGCAGCACCTTCCATTTTTTGTGGTTCATCCAGGATGACAATTGGACGATTTGCTTTAATAATATCTATAGGACGACGACTGTTAAACTCATCACGTTTTGAGTATATAATACGACTTTCTTTATTCTTTGCCCCCTCTCTCATTGACGTTGCAAATGCTTGAGTATTTATAATCATCACATTTATTCCAGCATCACTTGAGAATTTATCTAATGCATTTAAATTACCACTGTTGTAAATGAAAAATCTTGCTTTTTTGCCATAATGTCTCATGAAATGCTCAACTGTCATTTCCATAGACTTTTTTACGCCTTCACGTATGGCAATACTAGGTACGACTACGATAAATTTACTCCATCCGTACTGCTTATTCAGCTCAAACATGGTCTTCACATACACATAAGTCTTACCTGTACCGGTTTCCATTTCGACATCCAAAGATACACGCCCTATGGCTGAAAATAGTTTTGATGACTTATGTATATTCTGCTGCGCTTGAATTGCATTAATGTTTTCAAGTAGTTGCTGATCCGACAAAACAATATCTGCATTACGATATCCAGCTGCATCCAGCTGTTCCTCAGCATCTGAGACATCAATACCATCTCCCAAATCATTAAAATGCAACCGGAGAGCTTGAACTTCTTCTTTAGAAGCTGCCTTTGCTTTTTTTCCAGAATCTCTTGCATAGATAGTGTTATCACTAGTCTCATCAAACTTTGGTTGGCCTGCAAAAACACTAACGATGCTTTCAACAGCATCTGTTTGATATGGTTGTATTTTGAAATCAAATTTCATTTCTTTCATTGTTTAATATACCTTAAGATGGGTATCCGGGCTATATGACTTAAACAACTGTTCAAAGTTAACAGCAACACTATCGTTTGCCATAGAACTATCTCGCATTACAAAATAATATGGTTTGCTCTGAGCTATTTCTGAAATAACTTTATCAGTAACTCCTGGTTCAAAACAAGCCATCATATAACCATCTGCAACAGAATATACAGTTTTACCATGTATAATGGTTGTCTCTATTTTACTTGAGAGAAGGCAATCTAATTCCAACATGGCCTGAAACAACAAATCATCAGCTGTTCTGTCTAACTTTATATTATCAACAGTAGATGCAAACAAATCCTTTGTAACATAATCGTTAGGAGTATACCATACCTGTTGCATATTACTTGAATCCAGTTTTAACACACGAAAACCTGTGTCAAACGAAGCATCAGGATACGTTTCTTTTAGCATCTTAGATGCCTGCCGTATACGTTCTTTTCCTATTTCACAAATGTTTTTAAAACCTGCCTTATTCGCTTCACTTTTAGGTTCAGTAGGTTCCTGCAACTGTACCATGATAAACTTTTTACGAGTACCCTCTTTGGCGTTCATCTCCATAACAGCATGCGCAGTTGTTGCAGAGCCAGAGAAGAAGTCTAAAATAATACAATCATCATCTGGAGCCGCAAAACCAATAATACGACTTAATAAGGAAACTGATTTAGGATTATCAAATATTTTTTTACCGCCAAGTAATTGTTCCAGTTGCTTTGTTGAAGCTCTGCCATCTTCATAATATATACTTTTAAACTGTTCTTTGACAGTCTCTATACGTTTTTTAACGTGAGGTTGTGTCGTTTCATCTTTTCCCCACTCAATATCTCCAACCTTATCATAATCCCAAAAAGTTGTTTCAGTCCAACGCCAACCGAATTCAGGCTTTACACACGGTTTACCAGTAACAGGATGAATGATATCAAATGTATAGCCACCAGGTTTTGTATTAGATGAATTTGTGGAGTTACTGTACACACCACGTTCATCCACATTATTATAATGAGATACTCCCTTTAAATCTGTCTCATTTGCTTTTATCCATTGGCGCAATAGTTTCTGCTGTTCAGCAATGTCTGTAGTTTTATGCTTTATCAATTTATATTGTGCATTGATCTTTTGAGCTTTATCAGACTCAACAAACCATGGAGTAAGGAAATTCACATCCTTTGCAAAACAAAGAATGTACTCATGCTCTGTTGATATTTGACGAGGATTGTTATCTGTAGCTGATTGCCAAATAATTTCACCAACAAAATTTATTGAGCCAAATAGTTCACAACAAATCTTTTTCAAATTCTCAACTTCATTCTGGTCAATACTAATAAATATCACACCGTCTTTTGCAAGCAAATTTCTAGCAATCTTTAAACGAGGATACATCATGTTAAGCCAGTCAGTATGAAAGCGGCCATTAGACTCCATATTAGCGGATAGCCGATTTCCATCTTCATTATATTGGCCTGAGCGCAACATATATTCTGATGTCGTCTGAGAAAATTTGTCTGGATATACAAATTCCTTACCTGTATTATAAGGTGGGTCTATATAAATCAGTTTAACTGTATCCAAGTAATTTTCTTGCAAGAGCTTTAGAACTTCAAGATTATCACCTTCTATATAAAGATTTTCGGTTGTATTGAAGTCTCCATAACTTTCTCCTATACAAGGGCGAAGTGTGTTCATACTTGGAGCATTTGCTGCAAGAATAGCTTTTCTCTTGTCGGGCCAGGTGAACTGGTAACGTTCATCTTTGCCTTCTACAACATATGTAGAGATCTCTTGCATAAGTACGTCTTTATCAATAGCTCTAACCAGGTTACCATCGATATCAACGGTTTCCGTCACAGCATTTGGAAACAGTGCAGCAAGTTTTGCAAAATTCTCATCTGCTCGATTTTTGGTTTGCATTCTTAGTCTATTCATATATATATTTTAGTTTTTATCAAATAAAAATTACTACATCAACCTCTTAATTCTTTTTTGAGCTTAAGTATTTACTGATGCAACTCAAATTTCTTCCGATATTGGACTTCTTTGCGAGCTTTTGATTCTAACATCGCCATATGTTTTTAAAGGCTTCATTATAAGCGATCTGAGAAGTTGTATTCCTTTTCAGAATGTACATCTAGTATTGCTATTTGACCTTCTTTTACTTACTATCCTCTTTTCCCTTACTATATTTTTCTCTTTCTATTTTCAACAATTCCTCAAACAATTTCACAGCTTGCTCCATTGAAAAGTGATTGAGATTTTCCACATGAGTTATAGGACCTATATTAGATGCACTCACATGGCAATTTTCATAAAAATTGTTTGTACTATATAGGACTGTTTCTTCTGTGAACTTCTTTAAGCCATCTTCCGTGACACCTAATGCGTCAGCTACTTGTTTTAATTTGTCGTCATCTATTTTTTCTGATTGCTCCATTTTAGAGATAGCTTGTTTAGTCACTCCCAATAGCTCCCCTAAATCAGTCTGTGTCATACCGCGAAGACGCCGTATTCGTTCTATTTTCCGTCCTAAATGCGAATTGTTCGTATAAGATTCAGTTTCCATAATAATAAATTTATTTTTAAGAATGTTGTGCGATTGATATAGCACCTTGCTCAAAAGTATTATCTCTGATATTATTAATATTATAAATAGCCTTCTCTACATCAAAGTCTTCAATCACTTCTGCAGATATTCAATTTGATTTAAAAGACCTTCTTCTATTTCTTCCTGTTTCTCAATTTTTGAGACGACCTGCTGGTTTACACCAAGATCAGCCGCTAGAGCTTCCTGCTTCATACCAAAGTAAACACGGATCTTCTGCAGATTATGTCCTACATGTCTCCGGTTTGCTTTATCTTTTACTTCGATATCCATATCACTATCTTTTTAACTAGTACTTTGAGACAAAGGTAGTAAAAATCAACCCAAATCAAACCAAAGTCAACTTTATTTTTTTTTCAATCTCCAGTTCTATATGCATAATTTTGCCCTAATAAAATCTAATAGCCTATGGGGTAAGTAAAGTCGTTACAATCGAGACATAGCTTTAAATTGTCCGGAAATATAGCTATCCAAAAACAAATTAGTAAACATACAATTAAACAAAAAGCATGCACGGGCTTATTGCTAACAGAACGATCTAAGGTATACTGAAAAACTCTCAAAGAGAGACGATTATCGGAGCAAATATCGTTGAAAAAGGTAGCAGTAACGGTTTGGAGTATCTCAAACAATATGCCGAAGTTAATTATACCGGAGACGCAAACTATATAGATCAGCAAGGCACAAGAGATGGAAACATCGTTACTGCCGGAGGATTGATAGAAAAGAGAATGAACGACAAACAGAGACGAGAAAATGCTATCTCATCTTCCAACCACCAAAAAGTGTTTTCTTAAAGCAGGCCTTGTTTCGTTTCGCCTCTTCCGAATCATACTCTATAGCAAGATCAAAGTACTCTATTGCCTGCGGTATATTCTGTTCCGTACCTCGTCCGAAGCCATAAGCAACACCAAAAGCATTCAGTACCATAGCATCAAGAGGTTCCCATACCTCATCGAGTCTACCATTCTCTTCTATCTCGGAAAGGAATTCGAATGCCGCATCATCATCCTGAAAAGTGCCTAGACCGTTCTGATAACAAATAGCAAGTTCGGCTGCCGGTTGCCAAGAATCCTCATCATCCATATTATGATATGCCTTATCTAACCATAACACTGCCTTGGCATAATCCTGTATTATATTGCCACGCCCTTCAAAGTAGAAGTTGCCTACCTGAAATTGCGCCTTTGCGTTACCTGCCTTCGCTGCTATCATGTAATTCTCAAATGCCTTGTCCAAATCTTCATCAACGCCGTACCCTGTTCCGTAACACACAGCCACATTGTAGGCGGACTGGACATCTCCGCGCTCCACAGCCATTGAGTAATAATGGAAAGCCCCCTCCGCATCATCATACTCATCTTCCAGCAATTTGCCGTAGTCATTACAAGTGAGCGGATCACCCGTATCAGCAAGAAGTTTCAGGTAGTTCTCGTACACCTCGTCATCAATATCCGCCAGTCCCGACTCATAAATGGTACGATAGTTGCCGAATGCGGCAGGCAGACCGTTATCGAACGAGTTTTCATAGTATTTTGCCGCTATAGGATAAGCAAAAGCGTAATACTCATCTTCAGAATTATATTTGCGGTTTTCTTCCTCACCACGAATGACGAGATAATCACCATAGAACATAACATTTCCCACCACATATTGGCTAAAGGCATCTCCCGCCTGTGCTTGCTGTATCACTGTCGTAAAAGCTTCCTCAAGAGATGCGAAAGGCATCGTTTTCTGAACAGCAGGAGACAAGTTACCGGTCCGCAAAGCACATAATACCCCATCGGCACTGCCCCGGCGCACACTCTCCTTAATCAACTGGGATGCCTGCTCCTCATCTACGGGAAATTCTGCTCCGCACCAGACAAAATCTTCCCCTAAATGGCATCGTCCAAGGTAACAGTAAGCATCCGCATCCCCCTCTTCCGCTGCCTGACGCAGAAGCTCATATCCTTCCCACATTTGTTCTTTGTCGTAGCTTTTCCATATTTTGTCAATGGCAACAGCTACTGTTTCACTGTGTTTCATTGTTACAAATTATTATATATCCGTTTTCTTTCGATATGTCTTTTATTCTTCATTCATCATTAGCCACTTCTTCCGTTATATCCTCCCATTCATCCGTAATCCGGGGAAACTCACGTTTATGGTAATAATTGAAAAGCCAAAATCTGATACGGCCGATATAAGAAGCTCGAGTCATGAGCACCACCCAATCTCCCTCTTCATTATTTCCTCCTATTTCGACGATATAATTATCTTTCGTCCTCCTCACTTCCAGATACCCGTTCTGACAGCCGGGAGTCTTCAACAGCAGCGAAGAACATTTGCCGGCTTCGAGATTCTCGAGAGCCGCCAACACGTCTTCATAATCGATAAATTTGAATTCTTCATTGTCTACGTATAAATAATACGGCTCGTCAGCAGGAGATACCGGAGTGAAATGCCCTTTCTCCCAATTCTTAATTTCCGGAATTTCAAGCCGTTCGAAGTAGTTACAGAACATCCGGACAATATCACTCGGACTATAATCACAGCTAGAATACCTTGTCAACCCGTCAGACATGGCGAAACATACTGCAACTTGCAGATTGCCGTCCGGCACACTCATACACGATATCCCGGAACAATTACCATAAGGAGTGATTACAGGACGACAGTTACTGAGCCATATATCTCCATATTCATCAATATTATTTATTGCCCGCTTTATCTCCTCTTCGGAAACAAGTGATGTCCGTTCATAACCTTCCGAATAGTTCAACACAAATTGCATAGGTAGTTCAAATGCTACAACCTCCTCCGGCTTTTGCTTCTTTCCCGAGATCTTTTTTTTAAGAAATGAAAAAAACATTTGGTGTATTCTTAGTAGTTTTGCGAGTGCAAAAATAAAAAAAGATCACTAAAATCAATCTATGTATTGCATTTTATTCGTACATCAAGCCAACGGGAAATACTTTACCACGCTCATCTTCCAGCCCTTGCAGCTTTTTACATATAATCTGTGCTCCAAGCATACTGAAAGTAAATCCATGATCTCCCGAGGCAGGAATTGGCCGGCTTCGTAAACATGCACGGTTATGCAGGCACAGCATTATCTTCTTTGAAACAACAGCACATCAAAAAAGCAAGAATGGAAAATTGTGCAGCTGGTACGTATGGCGGCAGAAAAACACGGGAAAGGGTGGATATCCAATCACCAATAAATTGAAATAAAGAGGCTTGTCACCCTATCAGACAAGCCTCTTTACTATAAATTTCGAAAGTACTATAAACGCATCGTGCAAATTACATCGGTAATTTTCCGACTATGTCTTTCGAACATACAGGCAATTTACCTTCTTTTCCCATATTTACAAAAACAGTGGCACATAATACGGTCCATTGGTCACCGTATGTCATCGTACTGCTGTGGTTATATCCCAGACAATGTCCGTATTCATGGAACATGGCTTGACGGGGATAATTGTGCGGATGAGCATCGGGGGGAGTAGCATCAAAATAGACACCGGTATAACAATAACTAGCCAGTCCATACGTACTGCCCCCACCAAGTCCGCCGACACCCGAGACACATCCCAGCACAAGTCCTCCATGACTGCGAATTCTTTGACGCAAATTATCTAAATTGATCGGATTTCCTCCATTGTCTTTCAGTCTTCCTTCATAATTGTTCATTTCCGCATTAAACTCTTCGGAAGAGAACATAAAAGCCATATTGAGAGCCAACGCCACTCCGTGCCGACACAACAACGGGTTCATGTGCCGCCAATATGCATGACCAGCGTCAGCCGAATAGGCAGAAAAACGTATGAACCAATGGCTGTCTATCTGTTCCATTTTCTTCATGAACGGATCATCCGTCCGGAAGACAAGCGTCACATCATCATTCGCAAGTTCATGTTGTGCAGGCACCACCACTTTCCGACCGTTACTAGTGGTGAACGTCCGTTCCGAATCTACGACAGGCAAAGGAAACGAAGCTTCCATAAAAGGATAAATCTGGTCGAAGTGCGCCAGTTCGAAAAACTCGGTACTGACTTTGTTAAAGCGGCACAAAACCGTTACATCCTGAATGCCGACAGGAGAGAAGAACTTAACGAGCAGTTCATGTTCGTTTGAAATGGACATCTGCAATGGAGCATTTGCATAAAAAGACCGACGCCCACTGTTATAAAAGACATCACGCGGCTCATCGGCAAGAAACATCGTATCAGTCCGGAAACGAACAAAATCTTCCTCACGCACACGAAAGAAACCGTCCTGATTTTCCGGATGAAGGTAATCAATACTGATATGCGACACTCGCCCGGGCTCAATATTACAACCAATGAAACGGTATTTGCGTTCAAACCGCCTACCGTCGCTACATTCCGACTCGATAGACACAAAACCGGAAAGTGGTTTGTTTCCCGGTAACGAGTAGAAGGAGCATTTCCCGGTAATGTCATACGCCTCTACTCCTTTCGCTCCTGAATATTGCCCATCCACACCAAGAGTGGCATATATTCCCTCAGAATCATCAAATGTAATATCAATCTTTCGGATGAATCTCCACATATAGTCGGATGACAGCTTCAAGTCTACGTCCACTCTTCCCACACAACGTTCCAATGTTACAAGCTGTGATACCGGAGCCTGCTCTCTTCCAATGTGCAATTCTATCTTTTTATAAAAATAAACTGCATCGAGCGGCGCTTTTTCTGTAAAGTTCATCAACCAATCATCAGACAAATACGCAGGATCTTTGATCGTTTCTCCTGTCTCTTCTTCCACACTAGTGGTAGCAAGAAATGCCAATGTATAATCCCCCTGTTCCAATCCTTCGATCGTCAGTTTGGAAAAGTCATTTTCCAGCTTCTGGTACAAAGGTTTGATTATCCTACCTTCTTTATCGGCAACGGCATACCACATACGAGTAATCTGTTCCTGGCTACCGCTGCGTGTCTGTACGATAAAAACGTCATCTTCCTGCAAACCAAACAGAAACGTCACTTGTCCCATACTGGAGGATATGTTGTCCGTTTCCTGTTCGAAATCCCCCGAACAAGAGGCAAGCACCAATATCCAAAGTAACAGTATTGTGATTTTCATCATCTTCATTCTCATCCTCCCCTATTTTTTTACACAACGTACAGAGGCAAATGCTTCCATCTGCAATTGTTGCTTCTTAATAGTAGTTTTCTCTGCTCCTTCAAATGGTAACCAATAGGCCCATGCATATCCGCCCGGACAGCCGTTGCGTTCGCTTGCCCACAACACTGCCTTTCTTCCAAAGCCAGGATTGTTGGACGTCGTTTTATCACCTTTTCCGCCAACCAAAGGAATGATAAGGCAACGCTTGGTTTCTTCTGAAGTAAATTTCACATAGTGCTGCGTGCCCGTCACACCAGTCGGTGTGATCAGTTTGCCTTCCCCTACATGAAGTGTAGCGATAATTGTTTCTCCATTTCCTGCCTTATATGTGCCCGGAATCTCCTGTCCGGCAGGAAGAAGAGACTGCAATTCTGCAACAGTCGGTATCCGATACCCTTCCGGACAAGGCATGTGGCTATCATTTTTCCATGGGGTATCGGCTGCCTGATTTCCCAGATTGTTGGAAGGATTGTATCCTTGCCATGGCACATACATATATAAACGTCCGGACTGGAACAGCCCACCCACAGTATTTATCCAGCTTGTGCGATACATATCTTCGATTGTAATCCCGTCCAACGGATAAATCTGGTCATCAAGATCGCGGCTGCGCGCATTGAATGCCATCCATACGTTTCCGCCTATTTCTACAGTCTCAATTTGCTTGTCACTGGGAGCCACACGAATCTCCACATAATCATACGTCCCATCCAGTAATACATTTTTCAAATGTACCCGTACTGCATATCCCAGACGTCCGTTGCCTTGCGCATTCACCGATACGTTGAATACCGACACAATGCCTTCCGCTTCTTCCGACATGGATATACTTCCCACGTTTACGTCGTCACCGGCACCTTCCGTAGAAGATATGCCAATAGGAGTGTCGGACACAAACGCCAGCGTCATTTCACCAACACCCGTAGCAGGCACTTCCAAAATATTGTTTTCATAATCCGCCTTCACTTCTGCCGGAATCTTCGATTTGGATGCACTGAGCAGAATGCGGTGGTTCGTATCAGGCTTACCGATAATCGTCTCCCCTTCTTCCCACGGTTTGATAGTAAAGTTTCCCTCTATCTTAGCACCTACATTCAGCACAGTCAATTCATATACTTTATTACGTTCGACGACAGGCAACTCTACTTTCAGCCTAATGGGCACTTCGCCATACGTTCCGCGTAAAACGATATGAACAGGACGCATACTCTCAAAAATACGGAACACTTCTTTCTGTTCACCGTTGAAATCGGAACTAAACTCTTTCCGATAGTTTACCGTTTTATCTGAAGCCTGTTTATTTTCAATGAACGGGAAAGTTTCCGCCGGAGCGTCTTCTACAATGATTTCCTTGATTTTCGTCTTGCTATCAGCAATCGTATTCAGGTCGATACGTGCCACACCACGTTTCATAGCTACATTAATCTCTGTACCTCCACGGGTTACCACTCCACTCTCCAACTCAACAACTGCTGCCATAAAGCTCGGTGCGGAATTATCATGCAGTCCTTCACCAATGACCATATTGCGAAATTCTTCTTCACTGGTAACATTTTCTTCCATCGCTCCCTCCAATCCTGTCAGGAAATAAAGCCGCGATCCACTCACCGCTGAAATCTCGGACTGCCCGTCTTTTCCCGGATTCAATTGTTCCGCCTTGTAAAGACCTCCATCACTAAACTGAAAAACAGACACATCCTTAAGTTCTTCAGAAGATTCCTCACCTGAAACTGTAATACCTTTTAATGTTACTGAATAAGTTTGTTGAATAACTTTTTCCTCTGTTTGCTCATTGTTCGAACAGGAGCCTAAAAATAACGCTCCCATTAAAATAGAAACAATGGCTTTTCTGCTAGAATAATTCATGTTTTTAATATATAATTTCGAAATAATTGAAAACATTACCGGTACGTTTTTTAAAAGCGGCGACAAAAATACTACTTTTTATCTATCGGCAAAATCAAATATTTAGAATATATATACAAAAAACACTCATTCATAACAGAGGCTTACCATTTAATTCCAAATCCAGCAACCTCTTTTTAGCAGAAAGTCCGCCAGCATACCCTACAAGCGCTTGGTTACTTCCAACCACACGATGGCACGGAGCAAAAATAGAAATAGCGTTCGCCCCGTTAGCAGCAGCAACCGCACGGACAGCCTTCGGCACATTCAGTTGTCCGGCCAACTCACCGTATGACACAGTCGAACCGTATGGAATCTCCAACAACTTATGCCATACACTCTTCTGAAACTCGGTACCTACAAAAAGCAAAGGCACCTCAAACACAGTCCGCTTGCCATTGAAATATTCATCCAACTGCCTGATCGCTTCCTGTATCACATCTGATGTCCTCTCCTCATAACCTGCTTTCAACAGTTTCCGCAATCTCCTGTCTACAATATCCCTGTGACTTTCAGCCGCCCAGTCACAAAGGCAAAGCTTATCCCCAACCGAGCCAAGCATCAAATCACCACAAGGGGAATGATAACGCTGTATCTGAATTATATTAGTTTTATCTTCCATACTTCCAAAGATACATTTATTATAATTACTCTTCAATTTAATCCTCGATTATTTTAATCCCCCAATTATTTTTTGTACACGATTTACCCTAACACCCGACTTGTATTCCCCTATTCATCGTCCTTTCTCCCCCCCCTTATCAATTACTCCACTTTCATCAAATGATAAAGCGTCCCCTTGCGGGACTTACGACAGGGAATATTCAGTTTTTGAAGTGCACGCCCAAACTGTCCGACTTTATTAATAGCCAACTTATCCCGTGTTTTCGTCTGCAAATAACTCAAAATCTGCATGGCAGTCAGCCATTCACCTTCCATTTCCTCTTCTATCGGATTAAGATAGCAGTGGAACAACTGCTCCAGCGGACTAGCCTGTTCAAACTCACGGTTAGTCTGTTTCAATATGTTTTCATCTTCATCATTCAGCCAATAACGCTCACCTTTATAAATAGCTTCCATCGCTTGAGCATAAAGCTGTTTGTAATTGATGGTAACGTTCGTATTGATAGGAGCCGTCACCTCAATGCAAATGAAACGGCGGCTACCGCTAGGATCAGTCAGCAAATCTTTCTGATTGCTGGTGCCGATAAAAGAAGCATAACGCCTCATCTCCCGAATCGTATTACCGTATGGTTTGCGCAAATTCGCCACAGGCTTCTGCAACAAATGCTTCAAGAATCCCTGCTGACTGACATTAATCTGATCGAACTCATCAATGTTTATCAGAAAAAAACGTCCCAAATAGCGTTCCGCCTCCTGTTTACTTTTGAAATCAATGCTGTCCGTATAACCGAAACGCAACTCCGGCGGCAGAATAATGCGACAGAATGTAGACTTACGATACCCCTGCGAACCAACCAGCAAAGGCGAAGTATTATTACCATGCTGCCGATCGACTCCCCTCCAATGCGCCACCATACTAAGAAACCAACGGTAAAACAAATCCTGCCAGTGCGGATTGTCACATGGCACCAAACCTGCCAATGCACGAATACGATCCTTCCCATCCCAACGTCCTGTCTCATAAAGATATTCCTCCACAGGATTATACAAAGGAACACATTCCGAATTCAGAAAACGATCCACATCACGGTCCCACGCACTGATCCCTTCTTTCAAAGCATTGATCGCAATACTGTTGCGCACCCGTTTATCCACCGGCTTAAAACAAAAGTGAATAGAATCGCGCTGCCGATATTCCAAATCGTCCTGCACCGTATTGTAACGGAATTCATACCGACGTTTCATAAATTCTTCCAACAGAAAAGCCGTCTCCTGCTCTTTGCTGATACTGCTTTTCTTACCAAACCCCTTACATTCCTGATAAAGATTATGCAGTATCGAACGGATCACCTGCTCTTCTTCCTCGCGATAATAATGAATCATCGTCTGCCGTATCGCTTCCTCTTCGGGAATACCCGCTTTAAAACAATGCTCGGCAAGGTGGACCAGTAAAGGCTGCAAGTTGTCCCCACGTTTCCAATTCTCCATTTCCTGAAGTGCCCTGTTCAAGGCCGCTTCATAAATCTTCGTGAATGTTTGCGCCGACTCATATCCCGGCTGCAACCGCAATAACGGATTTTTCTCTCCCTGTTTCCGCTGGCGGAAAGTCTCTTCTCCCGGCATTGTAAGCGGTTGTTCCAGGCAGAACGGCACCGCATCCGGATTATAATAAGGAGATTCGTCCAACGTCATACGGCATTTCTGCGCCAATACCGGTTCTTTCAAGTCAATATCAAAAGGCAACATCGGCTGATAACATTTCACAGCCAGCCAATAAGCATGAACATGAAATAATTCCGCCTCCGCTTCCTTAGTCGGCAACCCTCCGTCATCCGGCAAAGCAAAACGCACCCATATTTTTACACTACGACCGCTGGAGCCACAAAAAGCGGCAAAAGTCTGTGGCAGAAGCGCTGCCTGCCGTTTCACAAATTCCGCTTCGGACCCACCGGCCAACCGGCTCACTTCCAACTGTACCAAACCATTATACTGCTTCATCTTCCGTTCGCCCTCTTTGGTACGGGTATATTCCACAGCCGAATAGATGTATGACAATTTATCAATATGTTCGTATCGGGCATACGTACCTTCCAGCAACGGTATAATCTCCCGCAAAGCCGTGATATGTCCCGCCTTTGTTTCCGTCTTCATTTTGTCGAATAGTGTGCCTGCCTCACAAATGCTAAGAGTTTCTTTTCCGCTCCCGTTGTCTTGTCTGATTAAAGTAATTTTCATCCAATTTTTGTCTATTTTTTCTACAATTACATCTGCATATTTAATTCCTGTAAAGATACACTTTTATCTTCCGGAAAGCAAGCATTTCATCCGATAAATGTCCGTAGTTCATTTGCATTTACCTTATTATTTATGTATCTTTGCTTAGTAGTTGTCAAGGGCTCACCCGTGTGAACAAACAGGCTATCAATTGTAAACAAAAACGTCCACAGACGTAAACAGCTTTGTTCACATAGGTGAGCCCTTGCAAAGCATTAGAGCTTAACAAAAGAAACATTAAGCACTAATGTACTACTATCTAAGAGAATACATAACAAGAACAGTTCATTTAAAACAAATATAAAGCTATGGCAATATTATTCGATTGGTATGAAGACCCGAAGCCTTCAAACAAACAGCAGGGAGAAAATGAAAATACCCTGCATCCGCGCATCAAATACAACGGTTCGATTGGGACCGACGTACTACGCCGCCGTATTCAGGAGCGTTGCTCGCTGACAGAAACAGACGTCACAGCCGTACTTGATGCGCTTTCGCACATCATGGGACAGGAATTGGCAGAAGGACGCCAAGTTCATCTGAACGGCATCGGTTATTTCCATCCGTGCCTGACCACTACGGAACCCGTAACGATAAGTACCAAACGGAAAGCAACTAAAGTGAAACTGAAAGCAATCCAGTTTCGCGCTGACCAAACATTGAAAAACGAGTTCGGTGTGCTTAAAGCGAAAAGCCTCAAAGGAGGACTGGATTTCACCCAACTGACAAACGAAGAAATTGACTTGCAACTGACGAAATACTTCCGGACTCACCAATTTATGCGGAGACATGACTTCCAATATCTTTGCGGAATGGCAAGAAGCACAGCCATGCGACATATCCGACGTCTGCGCGACGAGGGCAAACTGAAAAATATGGGTGGAGCCATGCAGCCGATTTATGTGCCTGGAAGTGGATATTATAGTAATAATGAAGAAGTTAGTAAAAAAACGGAATAAGATTAGTCAACTCAAATCAGGACGAGACAGGGTGAGAGTAAAAAGTTACCCTCACCTACTCTCACCTTTACCCTCACACCTGTAACCCCGATGAATAAATGGATTGAGCATAGAGGGTGAGGGTGTGAGGGTAAAACGTCACCAACATTTATTTGAGAACATTTTCAATGCGAGCAACTATTATACAAGAATACCTCCATACCAATCAACATTTTACAGGGGAATCTTAACCATTTCAACCGGCTGCTCCTGTATCTTATCCAACGGTTGTGATTGATATTTTACCTTTGAGAAATCAATAGCTTTCAAGTCAATGCAACGTATTGAATTGTTATAAGCCGTCTTATAATAAACTTTCCGGTTCGTGAGGTCGATAGCCGAGGTCCATTGCGTAGCACTGGGAATATCGGGAATATCACCTTGCGAATGTTCTATACCGATAGGAATATCAAAATTATTAAGCAAGTGGAAACATTGCTGCACAGTATCAAAACCCGTAGCACGTTGCGGAGCTGTCCCCCGATAAAAGGCAGCACGTACAAACCGCGAAGGAGGCGTGGCATCACCCGGAATACCGAGAAAACCGGAGTTGCCACCAGTCGGTTGCAACGTAATACCGCCCAATTTTTGCACGGAAGCGTCACCCGGATGAAGATTGACGTAATTGTTCAAATTTGTAAGTTGCCATTCAAAACCGGGGGCATTCGTCAATACTCCTACTTCATTCTCATAAAAATGCGGCACGCCACCTACAATCTCCAACACGACCTGACGCCCCGACGGTTCACCGATACGCCAATGTACTACCGCTGTCTCTTCCAGTCCTACGACACGTACAGAAGAAAGGGCTGCCTTCACCTCGTCAATAGTGGAAAACTGTGACAACAGCCACTCCGTCACTTGAAGGTCTGCCAATGTCCGCTGGTTCTGTGCAGCATCATACGTCTCATAACCACCATAATGGGGAAAGAAAAATAGTCCGGCCGAAAGTCCTGCCTCATTGATTCCTTCGGCAATAAATTCTTTTTGTACAACAGTCAGACCGACCACTCCATATTTTGCCGTGAACGTTAGTCCATTGACACCCGTAGGGGTGAATGACGTGAGCTGTTGCCCACGTGGAATAATCACATACTCGCTTTGCAACACACCACGCGCCCATTCAATCGTACGGGCTTGCACATAACTGCCGTCACGGGATGTCAGCGAGATTCCCGTACAAGCTACAGCCTGAAAAGTGCTGCCACATACGGCAGCAACCCCTAACAATAAGTTCTTTGTCATCTTCATCATTATTTATATATTTATTCTCTAAAAACTCAATACTGTATAAAGACAACAAAATAGGGGTTATTTTAGTTTGCAGATATATCTTTAGAGGTTATCCTATAAAACAAGGAAAAGCCGGACAAACATATTTTATGCTCATCGAACAAAACAAAAACGGGAAATTGTTTGTCATTTCTTTGCTATCCTCCATAAATCATCTATCTTTGCCTTTTGAAAGCCGAAGAGAAATGCGGCATATTGAAACGTTTTTTTGCGCTAAGAAAACTACCAATTTTATTATAAACAAAAAACATGGTTTCAATAAATCTGTTTCATACGTGCGACCTAGGGTCGGGCGTGTGAACATATTTATTAAACCATGTGGGTATTGGTAGTACCTCTTAGCGGATAAATATGAACTCAGCGTCCGGCTTCTTTTATATATAAGGTATACATCACACAAGTATATACCAAACATACAACAGAACACGGACGGTCATCAATATCCAAAAGAAGAATGAACAGACCGAACAAAGAAACATTGCGCCGTGTCATCCGGAAGATGCACAAACAGAATGACCATGAAAAGCTTGCGGAGAAACTATCCGCATCTACCAACATGCCTGTGAAAATCCGCCCCTGTATCACACACCAAACAAAATGTCAGCGAAGCCAGTGAACACATATAGCTAACTTCCTGCAAATCCTCCCAAGCAACAAAACAAGAATTCAATTATCAACTTAATCCCTATTACTCCTATGGCAAACTGGTTAACAATCAAGCAACTGTCCGAAAAACGCGGCATTGCAGAATCCACTCTCCGAAATTGGACAAACTTAGGCTACATCACTTCCTCAACTATCGACAATATCATAATGCTGGACGACGATAGCCTGACTTCCTATTTGGACACCCATCAAAGCAAAGGACTTAGTAAAGAATCCCTGGAAAAATTAATCAAAGAGAAAGAGATGGAATACGAAATCATTCTCTCCCGCCTCAACGACGAACTGTTCCTTTTAAAAACCCAAAGCCTCCACCAACCGCTTTTTCATACCATCGTGCAAGAACTCGGGCAACTGGATTCATTTCCATCGTATTTTTTAGCCAATTCACAAGCCTCCTCCCACAATGTGAATTACCTGACACATATTCTGCGTATACTTCCGTTTTTTCATGAATTATCAGGTATTAAATATTTGGGAGTCTGGTACGGTACTGCTCCAGTTCCATACCGACTCCTTCTGATTATATCAGCTTCAACCCTACAATTGAAATAATCAAAGTCGTCATAAAAAACAAACGACCCAAAGTTGCCGGTTCGTGAAAGAATAGGATACCGACCAATACAGTCCCCACTGCTCCTATCCCTGTCCAAACAGGATATGCAGTGCCGATAGGCAATGTTTGCGCAGCCTTTGCCAGCAGGAACATACTCAAGGTTACAGAGATTACAAATCCCGCCCCCCACAAATAAAAGTCAGTGTCCGTTGCTCCTTTAATCTTGCCTAGACAAAAAGTAAAACCAACCTCAAACAGTCCGGCAATAATCAATATAATCCAATTCATATCATTCTATTTTAATATCAGACTGCAAAATTAACAGAATGCCCGGAGCTTTCACTTTACATTTGATAAGAAATGACGGTATAAGAGTATCGTCAATTCTTCTTTTCCTAATGTAACTTTTTGTATTTTTGCAGACTAATGATTCAATGCGATATGGATATACACGAGATTATAAACAGGATATATCGGATGCCGGAGGCTTCGGTGGATAAGGTGGTTAAGCGTCTGTCAAAGGTCACATACCCCAAAGGCCATCATATATTGGAGGCTGGTAAGACCGAAACGAATATCTTTTTCATCGAAAAAGGGATTGCCAGAGCTTATATTCCCGTAGACGGAAAAGAGGTAACGTTCTGGATTGGGAAAGAAGGGTCTACCATTGTCTCATTGAAAAGTTATGTAAATAATCAACAGGGATATGAGTCAATGGAACTAATGGAAAACTCGATGTTATATCTATTAAAGCGCAAAGATTTACACGAATTATTCAAGGAAGATATCCATGTTGCCAACTGGGGACGCAAGTTTGCCGAATCAGAGTTCCTGCAAACAGAGGAAAGACTTATTTCTCTCTTATTCACCACTGCATCCGAACGGTATATGAAACTGATACAAAATAATCCGGAACTATTACAAAGAGTACCACTGGAATGTCTTGCCTCTTATCTGGGAATAACTCCGGTAAGTTTAAGCCGGATAAGAGCGAAATTGAAACGGGTATTTTGAGACAGCAACACAGGAACATAAGTTAGGATTCGAAGAGTAGACATATCCGGCACTGCTATTATTAGTAAAAGTAGAGCCGGATAAAATCATCGTATATTTAAAAACGTATGTCCCAAATACCGCAAGACTTCTCTAATTCCACCAAAGAAGCTACATATCCTTTCATGGTTTCAAGATATTCCTGCTGTACTTCATTATAGGTACGTTGAGCTACTAATACATCCAAAATATTGGTTTCACCACGTTTGTATCTATAAACCATCCCATCAAGCACCTTTCGTGAATCTTCGAGCATCCCCGACCTAAACTGGGCTACCTTCTTTTTTTCCGCTTCATGGCAGAACCATGCTTGAGTAATCTCCACCTGTATTTGTAATTCCATCTCTCTTTCCAATATTTCAGATTGAGCAATACGGAATTTAGCTGCTTTGACTGCTCCTTTATTCATATTTGAGAAGGACAACGGAATAGATATCCCTGCGGTAGCAGAACGCGCCGGAGGAAGAAAACCGTTCCAGTCTCTTTCATAAGAGACTGACAGACCAATGTCCGGACGACGCTCTGCCTTCGTCAACTTGTACGCACGGGCAGTGACTTCGGTACTTTTTTGAGCTGCAAGTAAGTCTATACGATTGTCTAAACCAACTTTGATTAGTTCTGACAGTATAAACTCACGGTTCAGTTCCTCCCAATTACCAAACGGGATATGAAGAGTATCCGCTGTCACGCCCATCTGTTTGTTAAGCATAACCAATGCAGACTGATATGCTGCTTCCTGTCCGTAAACTGTATTGAGTAAAGTAACGGCTTCCAGTTTCGACTGACGGGCATCATTCTCCGTAATTTCTCCTGCCGCATAACGCAAACTATCCGATCGGCTCAATTGCAGCATATATTCATAAGAACTTCGCTGCACTCCAAGTAGCTCTTTCTGCAAAATAGCTTCCAGAAAAAGATTGGCTGCCTCGGCTCGCAAATCCTGAAATCCCTGTTCTATCATCAACTTCTCAAACGCTGCCTGACTTCGTGCCAATTTAATTCGCGCCTCTCGTTTTTTTCCTAATTCCAATGAATAGGAAAGTCCCAACGAAAAAGTTTCATTACCAGCTTCAAATCCGAGTTCCGGATCAGGAAACACCTTTGCGGCAATAGCTTCCGCATCAGCTATACTCACATTCAACTTTTCTGCCAGATAATCCAGATTGTTCTTTCCTACCCTGTTCAGATATTCTTCGAAAGAAATATTCCGTTGTGGGTGTCCGACGGAAATCTGCGCAAAAATATGAACAGTCATCGCTTCCACAAGCAGCAAAAGAAGCAAGCTATTAAAGTGTATATTCTTTTTCATCATTCTTCTTTTTATTTAAAACGTTATTCTCAATCAGATAGTAAAAAACCGGAAGCACAAACATGGAGATGAGTGATGAGAACATCAATCCATAGACAATGACCGTTGCCAAAGGACGTTGCACATCACTGCCAATCCCTGTTGCCAGAGAAGCGGGAAATAGTCCGAGCACTGTTGTGACGGAAGTCATCAGGATGGGGCGGAACCGTTGGCGTGCCCCTTCGACAACAGACTTCCGAAGTTCCATTCCTCCTTTGCGCAAACTATTTATCTGGGATATCATAATAATTCCGTTCTGGATGGAAAGCCCGAACATAGCAATGAAACCCACAGCAGACGATACATTCAAGGTCATACCACGTATATTGAGCGCGAGCATCCCGCCGAAAAGTGCCAACGGCACGATGGACAATACCAGTCCGGCTTGCCGGAACTTCCCGAACGTAGCATAAAGCAAAATAAACATACACATCAGTGTCAACGGAAGGATGACAGAAAGACGGGTATAGGCTCTGTCCTGATTTTCAAAGGCACCTCCCCACTTGACTGTGTATTTGCTGCTATCATACTGTACTTTCTGATTGATAACTTCCTGAGCCTCTTTTAGAAAAGAGGCCAAATCGCGCCCACGCAAATTCAACTTTACCGTCAGATGACGTCTGTTCATTTCGCGAGTGATCGTACTTTCTCCGACACTCAATTTCACATCGGCTACCTGTGAAAGAGGTATTTCAGCTCCGGTAGAAGAGGTTAGCATCAGTCCGGCTATCTTTTCGGGTGTATCCCGCACTGCTTCTTTATATTTACAGGTGATATCATACTGCCGGTCTCCCTGATAAAGTTGCGCAATAGCTTTACCTCCGATTGCCACCTCTATCAAATCAGCTACATCAGACACATTCAACCCGTATCGGGCAATCGCATCCCGGTTCATAATGATCTGCAGTTGAGGTAAGGGCGGTTCCTGATCAATATCCAAATCAACGGCCCCCTTCACCGTTCCCAACACCCGGGTTATTTCTTCCGCGATACGACGTGTTTCCCGGAAATCCTCACCATATACTTTTACAACCAATTCGCTATGTGCTCCGGCTATTTTATCCATCACCCCGTCTATCATCGGTTGACTGAATCCGACTCTAAAACCGGGCAGCGTCTTATATTCTTCTTCCAATTCATGAATCAAATCCTGCTTGGTTTTTCCTTTCGGCCATTCATCATATGGTTTCATACCAATAGACACCTCAAAATGCGAAGGGGTGAACGGATCTGTGCCATCATCATTTCTTCCTGCCTGAACCATGATATAAGTAACTTCGGGATATTTCATCGTACGGGCACGAAGTGTGTCGGACATCTCTCTCGACTTCTCAACAGAAATACCGGGAGGAAGATTCACCTGCAACCAAATAGAGCCCTCGTCCAGTTCAGGAAGAAAATCTTTCCCGACAACACCGCTCAACACGATACCTGTTATCAGAATCAGGCACGAAAGGATGATTATATTCACTGGTTTTTCTATGAGTTTCACTATCGCACCGGTATATTTATCCTTCAATTTTTCCAGCCATTTATTCTTATAAATCCTGCGCGGCTTACGATAAATAGCATAAGCAAGTCCCGGGATCAGCAGAAGGGCGACTAAAAGAGCTCCAATCATAGCATAACTCATTGTAAATGCCATGGGAGTGAAAAGTTTACGTTCCACACGTTCAAAAACAAATAACGGTAAATAGGCTGTAATTATGACGATGGTAGAAAAAAGGATCGGGCGCCCTACTTCTTTGACACGTTGCGCGATACTTTTTTCTTCGATATATTGTCCGGGATGATCCTCACGTTTCTTGAGAATCGTTTCCAGCATAACGATAGCACCATCCACAATGATCCCAAAATCAATAGCTCCAAGCGATAGAAGGTTGGCGGGAATATCTGTGAGATGCATCAGGATAAAGGCGATAAGCAAAGATACCGGAATGGTGATTGAAACCAGCAATGCTCCACGCCAATTACCCAAAAACAGGATAAGCACAATAATCACCAATGCCATTCCCATCAGCAAGGTATGAGAAACTGTATTCAAGGTGGTGTCTACCAGACTGGTACGATCCAGAAAAGTATGTATCCGCACCCCTTCCGGCAAAGTTTCATTATTCAATTCATCTACTGCCGCATGAATGCCGTCCAGTACCTTAGACGGATTCTCGTGTTTCAGAAGAAGCACGACTCCCTCCAGACTTTCCGAATAATCACGAGTGCGATCGGTATATCCCAATATGCCTTTCCTCTCCAAATTTCCATATTTTAAAGAACCGATATCATTCAAAAAAACAGGAACTCCGGAAGTCGTACTAACCACAATGTGGCCTAAATCGTCCAAGTTCTCAATCAAACCGATACCACGTACCACATACCCCAAGTCTCCCCTGTTCAATATGCTTCCGCCCACATTGGCATTATTATTTTCAATAGCCTCAATAACCTGGCTAAGAGACAAGTGATATTGTTCCAGTTTATACGGATCTATTTCTACCTGGAACTGGGTGGTAATACCTCCGAAGTTTGTCACATCCGCCACTCCCGAAACTTCTTTAATGCGGGGAATAATCACCCAATTCTGAAGGTCAGTCAGTTCACGAAGTGAATGTTGGTCACTTTCTATAATATAACGGTAGACCTCTCCCACAGGTGACGTCAACGGATCGAGTCCCGGAACTGCACCATAAGGTAGCTCCACTTCATTCAGTCTTTCCTGTACCCGCTGACGGCTCCAGTAGTCTTCCGTCCCATCCTTAAATACAATCGTAATCATAGAAAGTCCAAACGTACTTTTACTACGCATGACATGCATGCCGGGCAGACCGTTGATGGCGCGTTCCAAAGGAATAGTGATCTGTTGTTCCACTTCTTCGGCAGCCAATCCCGGCACTTGGGTAACTACCTGCGATGTAACATCTGCAATGTCCGGATAGGCTTCTATCGAAAGCTGCATCCATGAGTAATATCCGAAAATGCACATCATCACGAACAAGCAAAGCATCACCCATCTTTTCTGTATAATTGAAAGCATCAAATCCTTCTTCATAATCTCTTATTTTAAATAATATCCCCCTTCACTGATGACTTTGTCTCCCGCGTGCAATCCATTACTTATCATGGCAAATCCGTTTTTGGTTGCTTCTACTTCTACCGATGTCCTGACAAAGACACCCGGAGCAATCTGCACATACACGTAACTGCCTTTCTCTCCCTGTAATAATGCGCTCTCCGAAACCTGAACCTGTTCAATAGGAGTACTACGAAAATGGACAGTAGTATACATACCCAATTTCAACTGTTTTTTCGAATTATCACAAACTGAAAGTACTTTTATAGACCTTGTATCTTCGTCAACCGCCTCTTCTACATGATAAATATTTCCTTTAATCACCATGCCTGGCAATGCCGACACTTCTATATCCAAACTACTGCCTGCATTGATAAATCGAATGTCTTTTTCCTTCACTTGAGCGGTAATCCATACCTCCGACAAATCCGCCACTATCGCAACAGGATCAGTATCATCTTTCAGGTATTGTCCGGTCACAATATTATTCTCTATAATTTCTCCCGAAATAGGTGAACGAACCACAAGAGGTTGCCCCAATGTCATATTCTCCGGATGCTCTACCTGATATACTACCAACGCAGCAGAAGCATTTTCAAACTCTTTGTCGGCAATAAGCAACGCATTCTGTGCCTCTTCCAGTTCTTTCTGCGAGCTAACCCCATTCTTGATCAGGTCTTCTTTGCGCTGTAAATCCTTCTTTGCCAGCTCGCGTGACGAAAGTGCCTGGAAATATTCTTTTTGCGCCGTAGTAAAGTCCGGTGAACTGATTTCAAACAAAGGGGTTCCCCGGTCCACCAGTTGCCCGATTTGTATATACGACTTTATAACTCTTCCCGCAAAAGGTGAAGCAATACAGGCATAGCGGGTAGGAATAGGACGTACCACCCCGGAAGTGATTACCTCCTTGGAATAAGGCTCAAGCCTGACATCGGTTATTTTTATCTTTTCAGATAAAAAACAATCTGTAACATGCACGGTGTCCCCCTCCATACGATAACCACTTTGTGGTTCTTCCTTTGATTTACTCTTGCATGCGGTAACTAGCAATACACCGCAAATTAAAAGCATTTGCAAATTTTTCTTCTTCATCATTATTCATAAAAATATAGTTGGAATCTTTTTTCGGACGCAAAGATAAATAGGGATGCTCCGGAAGCCTGTTAGAGATTTGTTAGAACGCTATTAGAATTTTATTAGAGCCTTATAAAAATTATTTCAAGACTAATTTTCTTTTTTTATGAACCCGGTTTCCAGAGGAACGACATTTTTTGTCTACATTTGCCGAATCGAAAACTGAACCAGAGAATATGAGAGTTATCTGTCAATTCATCCTATCCGTATCTCATTTGGAGCTCTCTTAGCTAGGCTTCCGTTCCTTTATATCTTTCCTCCATTACAGGAAAATAGAGAAATTCAACAGTCATTTCTCTCAATCAATTGTTTATTATTTAATCATAACGGTATCTTCCCTCTGCCATTTTTAGATACAGACTGGCAATACCCCTTATCATCATCCATAATCAATAAAGTATTATGAATAATTGGAAAAAGAAGTTTATCATTATATGTATATAATAATCGAAAAGTATGCCAGCTAATAATTGAAAAGTAGTCCACTAGTTTAGATTTGCAAAGGATATGATTCTTTTATTTCCCCGGTACATTTTTCCTCATATTTTGGGTTTCTTTAACTCTATACGATTGTCCGCTCATGTTTATCAGGTGTGCCTTATGTGTTAGTCTGTCTACCATTGCTGCCACTAGTACTTTATCTTTCACGATTTCGCCCCATCTGTCAAATGATAGATTTGTTGTAATGATCGTTGCTTTCTTCCCTGCTCTGAGTGATAGATGATTAAACAGAAGTTCTCCTCCTTCTTTATCACAACTTACATACCCAAACTCATCACAAATGACCATATCATATTTTTCAAACCTAAGTTCCAATTGTCTGAGACTTTTCTGTGACCTGCATTCCCTTATTTGTGTGAGCAGATGTGGCACCGATGTAAAAAAGACACTATATCCCTCCATACAGGCCTTAATACCTAAGGCTGTGGCTATATGTGTTTTTCCTGTTCCCGGATTCCCATATAGAACCACATTTCTTCCTTCTTTAATGAACTCGAGAGTTTCAAGTTCGGGTATGGCCATCTGTGCATCCTTAGGTAAATCGTCTCTTACGAGTTCCTGGAGGTATTTCATTTGTGGGAATCCGGCTATTCTTACCCTTTGTTTTCTTCGTTTCTCTATCCTTATTTCCATTTCTTTTTCCAGAATACGGGCGATCAACGTCCTGCATCCCCAGTTCTCCTGTGTTGCCAATGTTATAAAATCCTCCAGTTCATTCTGTAGGACATTAATTTTAAGTTCCCTGGCATATCCTGTAATCATTTCATTTTCTGACAAGTAGTCCATAACAATATTATTTTTAGTTTAAAGAATCTATTTGAGTCAAAGTTTGCGTGCTCTCCATCATCCGTGTCAGATCTGAGAGTATACCGATTGCGGCATCCTCTATCTGCCGTGATTGCTGCTGGTGCTCTGCAACGGGTATATTTTCTCTGTTTCCATCCTGTGGCTCATTATTTGCATGCATAAAGGCTTTGATCTGGTCTGCCGACACCTTATGCACTCCACGCTGTCTCAAAGCCTCATATGAGCGGATAATATCCTTGTCTGTAAATCCGTTTTCACCAGCATATTGTATCAACAGGACAAATTCTCTTCCGTTGTCCTGAAAATGTCTTTTGAAGAGTTCCTGTATCTTAGGCGGCATCTGCATGAGTGCCAACGAACCTTGTACAGCTCCCGGCTTGCGAAGCAGGGTACGCGCATAATGCTCCAACTGTATTTTCCAATCTGCCACACCATATACCCGTTCATGTGTTGCCACCTTCACCTGTCCGTGGAAGATAACAACCTTCTCACTGTACATCTTGACCGAGACGATTTTGCCCACTAATGTGTCGGGAACCGAGTAATGAATATTTTTCATACAGATAGTAGACCATTTGTCTACTTTGTAATCATCCACCTGAAAGCACCCCATCTCGTTCATGTGTGGCTGTAAGGCCGCCAGATCGGCTGCAAGGGATTTTTCCTTGTCTTGGGTTGAGATGCTCCCGACTTGGGTGTTGAGTACATTACATGCGTCTTGCAGGTGCTTGCCGGCTTCTTCCACCGAGTCAAATGACATCCGGACACAGAACGCCTTGCGCCTGACATACTCCACACTACGTTCCACATGTCCTTTTTCCCATCCGGCACGTGCGTTACAAAAGCGGAAGTCAAACTGGTAAAAGGTGCACATACGGCTTAGTGCCTCCGTGGGAGTCTTGTCTGTTCCTACGAAGCTCTTGACCGCCACACGCATATTGTCGTATACCATGACATAGGGGACTCCCTTTACCTGGCGGAAGAAGTTGCGGTGCGACTCCATAAAGGCCAACGTATTCTGATGACGGAACAGATAGGCATAACGCCCGTTGCTGTGGCTAAAAGTAAACACTGCCAGAAAGAAACGCTGGAGCTTGCCACGGATGCAGAGTTTTACCTCACCCCAATCGAACTCGCAGTTCTCTCCCGGAATATAATACTGCCGGATAAAGGCCTCTTCACGCTTGCGGGACTTTTGTGTATCAAGCCCTGTAATATACTTACATACGCTCGGATAACTGACTGTGAAGCCTTGACAGACAAGAAGGTTATGAATGTCCTTCTTTAGCATACATTGCTTCTTAAGACCGCTGGCTCGTTTACTGGCGTTCTTAGCCAGACAATCATCTATAATGGATTGTATCTGCCCGGTGATTACTCTACGACCACGTTTGGAGCTATCATACCGGGGAGCAGTAGTCAAAATTGTCTCCAAGCTGGATGAAGGAGTATCAGTAGACAAGGAACTCTCATATTCCTGAATTACCTTATGAACCGTTTTACGGCTGATGTCCAGTTCACGGGCAATGGCACGTTTGCTATACTCCCGACTTCTATACAAATGAATTATGGTTTGTTTATCCACCATGGTTATCATGTTTATACTTCACTTATTGGTTGAACCGCAAAGGAAGTGGTTATCTTAATAAGTCTTAATATAGAGCATGGAATTACGATAGGGAAAAAGTAATAAACAGACTCTATTTACGAACCAAGTGGTATACTTTTCAATTATTATGGTGGACTACTTTTGGGTTATTATTTACAACCGTGAGCCGTCCTTGGATTGCAAGAACCGTCCTTTGTCGAGAACAGATTGCCAGCGGGATTGGATGAACGAGTTTTCGAGAAGTACATCGAAAAAAATAGTCACATGACGAAGATTGTTTACCCGGATATGAAACCCCTCTTTACAGGAAAAGAGAGCTTCCATATCCTCGATGCGGAGTGTAGAAACGCAAAACAGATGATAAGTATTGGCACAAGACACAATACCTGTCATCTGTTCTTGAGTGAAGTTGCATCCGAAAGAAAGCGGTGGGGCATCTGTCACCTTATCGGTGCGGTGCTCGACTGGTGGCGGCAACGGCTCCGACCTATCATACCTCCTTCGCAGTTCCATACATTTCTCGAATGAGAAATCTGATGCTGTAAAAAGAGGTTGGATAAGTTGTGCACATTCTGTCAGCAGCCCTCTGACGATGTAAATGTTCATTTCGTGGCAGTTCCGACAAACCGCATTATCGCAGTTGATGTACCGGTGACTGTTAATGAAGTCATCCACATAGCGGCTATACCGCTTACCATCCGCAGTCACATTTTGGAGATAAAGTTCTCTCGCCTCGGAGAGTAACTCGAATAATTCTTCCGCTACATCCTGTTCAGTAGCAAAATGGGTTAGGTGTTGCTTCCCTTCAAAAAAAGAGAAGACATGTTACATTTCTCTTTCATGTCTGTTTACTTATTCATATTTTAAGTTCAAATTTGATGATAGTTTAAAGAGGGTTCATATCAGACACCCTCTTTTTACAAACCTTCTTAATATCAAAGCCTTGCATGAAAAACTATTTGGTTACCTTGTAAGTTCCACTTCCATAGTTCTTTGACTTCATCTCTCCGGGAAGAGTTACGGTAGCGGTGGCACCTTTAGGGATGGTAAATTCCCAAATCCAGGCGTCACCTTCGTATTTCCAGGCACTCTTGATGAGTCCGGCGGCGGAACGGTATTCGGCAGTCACGTGTCCCAACCGCTTGTCTGGAATAGGCTTCATAATGATATGTTTGAAGCCGGGGGTGACTGGATCGGCTGCAATGCCGGCAACAGTTTCCCAAATCCATTCACATACGCATCCGTAGGCATAATGATTGAAGCTGTTCATGCCGCTCGGTCCCATTCCCTTGTCTATCATATAGCTGTTCCACCGTTCCCAGATGGTGGTGGCTCCGTTATCCACAGAGTACAGCCAGCTTGGATTCTTACGTTGGAAGAGGAGTTCATAGGCAATGTCTTCCATGCCATTCTCCGTGAGGGTGGTCATGAGGATGGATGTGCCTAAGAATCCGGTCTGCAAGCAAAGGTCGTGCTGTGCGAAGTTTTCGCGCAGACGGTCTATCATCTTCGCTTTGGCTTCGCCTTCCACAAGTTGGTTCTTCAGGGCGAACAAGGCAGGAGTTTGCATAGTGTTGAGGATGGCGGTTTTGAAGGTACCGTCTTCATTGAGGAAGTTCTCTTTGATGTATGCCTTTGCCGAATCAGCCATTTGCTGGTATTTGACGGCATCGCGACCGGTGGCGGCAGCCATGTCCCGCATCATGAAAGCATCTGTCATCCAGTAGGAAGCACTCAAATAGTTCCAGTAGCTGATGGCATCAGGAAGCGGACCTTGGGGAGAGAAAGCCAGTCCGCTCCAGCTTTCCAGAGGTTCGTAGCTCAGCCAGTCGGCCCATTGATAGTTACCGTTCTCGCTACAGAGGGCCTCGTGGTTATACTTGGTGTCGTTGATGTGGTTCATAAACAAGTCCATGGCATTCCAGTTCTCCTCGATGATTTGCGTGTCATCGAATTGTTTCCATACCGTCCAAGGCACGATGATTCCGGCATCAGCCCAACCGAAACGCATTTTCTCGTCACCGTATTGTGCCAAGGGGGCCACTCCGGGGAATCCCCCCAAACTGTTCTGTGTGTCGCGCATGTCACGCATCCACTTATGGAAGAACTTCATGGTGTTAGCAAAGAACGTACCGGTTTCTGCAAACACTTGTGTGTCTGCTGTCCAGCCCAGACGCTCGTCGCGTTGCGGGCAGTCAGTGGGTATGGACAGGTAGTTGGATAACTGCCCCCAATAAGTGTTGGAGATGAGCTTGTTCACAAGGTCGTTGCCTGTGGTTATAGTACCGATCTCCATTTTCTTTGTGATGGAAGTGATTGGGATGGACTTCAGCGACTTGATGGCGACATTCCCGGTGGCAGTTATGGAAACGTAGCGGTAGCCGAAGAAGGTGCAATGAGGGTAGTAGGTCACATAGCTATTTCCGGCAGCAAAAGTGTAGTCCAGACGGACGCCGTAAGGGAAGCGCAGGCTTTCGCGGTGACAGCTTCCTTCCGGACCGTCCATGCCACGAATCTTGGCACCATTACCGTCATTGAGTAGTTCTGCGGGAAGGCAGGTCAGCACTGTTCCCTCAGCAGCTTTGAATACGAAAGAGGGGATGCCAGCACAATTTTGTCCGAAGTCCACCACTAACGTCTCTCCCGGACTTACGGTCATCTCCGTACCCGATGCGAACTCACGGGCGATAATCACCTTACCGAACTCATTCTCCTTTGTTCCTTCTACATTCTTCCAAACGTATGCTTTGACAGGAGCGAGGGCGAGATCTGTACGCAGATAGACTTCCGCTCCGTCCGAAGGCAGGATGTCGCCGGAGAATTCGGTATTCTCTTCGGGTGTGGAGAGTTTGTCCACACATTCGTAGCCCATCGGTTCGCGTGCATCGTACTCTTCTCCGTCAAAGATACCGGCATGTTTCACCGGACCGGCAATTCCGGCTTTCCAGTTTTTAAGATCAGTACCGTAGCGCTTCTTGCTTCCGTCAGAAAAAGTCAGTTCCAGTACACCACGGAAGGCACATTTCTTGCCTATCATGCCGTCATATCCTCCGGGGGTTATAATTTTGTCACCCCACCATCCCGGCGTCACCTGTACGGAGAGCATGTTCTCGGCGTTTGGCTTAGTACGAATGATGTCTGTAATATCATAGGTGAAAGAACGTTTGGTCTTGGCATAGTGTGTGAAGCCCGGTTTCAGGAATTCCCCGCCTACGGGTTTCCCATTCACATACAACTCGTAAATTCCCAGTCCGGTGGTCATCCACTTGGCGGAGATGACTTCCTGTTCGTTTTTTACAGTGGATACGAACCAGGTCGCGCCATCGGCCGCGAGACCGTTGTTGTGTCCTTTCGCCACGGGAGCGTCTGTTGCGGAAATCCATTTGGATTCGTTCCAGGCCAACGCTTCCAATGCGTCAGTACGTTTCCCGACTTCGGTTGCGTTTATCAGTCCGCTATTTGAGAACAACGCGAAAATTATTATCGGAATAATATCCGCAAAATAATGAAAATTCATTTTCATACTTATATGTGTTTTTATTTTTCTTATTTAATCAGATAATCAGATGCGTAGATAAAAGCACCGGCTGTCCAGCCCATAAATGGAGGCATTTCGTATTCATTATTCACTTCCAAATTTCCTAATTCAGCGTTATATTTCTCCCATAGATTACCTGAAGATTGGTAAATCTTAACAATACTACTAACATATTTCTGAGCTATGCGACGAGCTTCTTTTTTAAATCCATAGCGGTCCAGACCATTTATTGATAAAAGATTAAAACTCGCCCATGCATTAGGAAAATCCCACTGATAGGTTCTCTTGCGTTTTCCTTGTTCGCAAGCGACAATGCCCCAAGGATATTCTAATCTTTGAAGATGAACAACCACATTCTTAGCTTGATGTTTGGTTAAGACCTCTGCCCAAAGTAAATTAAAAATAGCCGCAGAATATATAGGGCTTAGTCGATTATTTATAAAGTCATAATCATAAAAACAGCCGTCTTGAGAGTTGTAACAATATTTATTCAACAGATTTTTCCTTTTTTGGGCTGCATCCAACCATTTGTTTGAACCTTTCTTTTTCAATTCTTTATAGAAAAAAGCAAAATTCTGTTCATATAAATAGAGATTTGCATTTAAATCCACAGGATTAAAATCTTCACAACGAAAATCAAAACGAGGGGAAAAATCCCAACCGGACTCCGCTTCTGCAATTAAATGAGAAGATTGTTTCAATAACTTCAAAGAATCTGTTAAAACAGGCAAGTCAGTGAAACGTGTTCTCATATATTCATAAAATGAAACCAGTTCATCTCTTGTTGCACTGTTCGAATATCGGTTCAGTCCCGTAGGTGTAATTCGTTGAGTCATCCAGAATGTGTACTCTTTTTCTAATATTCTACAGGCAGATTCCAACCATATTTTATCCCTGCTCTTTTCGTAAATATCCCGAACCATCATACTGGCAAATGGTGGTTGTGAACGATTCAAATATGAAACATTAGATCCATTAGGCATAAATCCAAACTTATCTATTAAGTAAAGGATGTTATCTATATTATTCAATGCCTGCTCAAAGTCATCATCCGATATCAACCCTATATTTGTAAAATATGTATCCCAATAATACATATCTTGCTGAAATGCACCACTCAAACTTGGAACACTATAAGGTTTTGGCAAAGCAATATATCCCAATGTATCCTTTTTACACTCTTTTACAGTATGTCCCATATGTTCTTTAATGAATAAACGTACATTTCGTATGTCTTCAAGCGATTGTTGTTGTGCATTTATAAAGAGAGAAAATATGAAAATAAATATTGCGGTTAATAATTGACGCATAGTATATTGTATTTTAATAATGTTTTATTTTAACTCAAATACTATTGTTCCCTTGATATTCCGGGAGGAACTCCCAATCATCGCTTCAAACTTGCCGGGTTCGGCTACCCATTCATGTCTTGCATCATCAAAGAAACTCAACGCTTTTTTATCAATCGTCAGTGTTACCGTTTTCTCTTCTCCCGGAGCCAATTTAACTTTTTGGAAAGCTTTCAGCTCCTTCAACGGACGCGGCAGGGAAGATTTTTTATCGCTGATATAAAGCTGAACAATTTCCTGACCTTCATAGGTTCCTGTATTTTTTATGTTGACGGTAAACGAAATCGTATCATCGGCGGTCATTGTTTTCTTGTCCGCAGCAGGTTTGCTATAAGTAAAAGTGGTGTAGCTCAATCCGTGTCCAAACGGAAACAATGGCTTGATTTTTTCTTTATCTGCCCAACGGTAACCTACAAAGATGCCTTCATGGTAAGTTTCGTTTATTGTGTCCCCTTGATGCTTAGTTACCAATTCTTCTTTATTGCCTGGATATTCGCCTAATCTATGAGCACCTACATCATCCAATTTTACGGGAAAAGTAAAAGGTAACTTACCGGAAGGATTAATATCTCCGATTAATACAGAAGCGAGGGCCGTTCCGGCTTCCGAACCCAAAAACCAGCCTTGAACAATGGCGGGAACTTCGTTCACCCAAGGCATAGCCACTGCATTACCGGAAATATTGACAAAAATCAAATTCTTATTAATCTTAGCCAATTCACGGATTACTCTGTCTTGCGCATATGGCAATCCCAAAGAAATACGGTCTGAACCTTCACAATCTTGTCCCTCACTCTTATTTAGCCCACCGAAGAAAATAACATGATCCGCATTTTCGGCCGCTTGCAGAGCCTCAGCGAGAAGTTCGTCTTCCGAACGGTCGTCTTTCAAGTCCTGACCGGTTTTCACACCGTTATATTCGCCTGTCGGGTCGCCTACGTAACCACGAGCATACACTATTTCCGCTTTTGTACCTACACGATTCTTCAATCCATCCAACGGAGAAATCTCGTACTTCACTTTCAAGGAAGAACTACCACCGCCCACTGTCATCATCTTGATTGCATTCTCACCGATAACGGCTATTCTTTTCGCTTTGTTCAAGTCGATAGGCAACACGTTATTGTTGTTCTGTAAAAGAACGATTCCTTCTTCAGCTATCTTACGACCGGCTTGTCCGTGTTCGGGAGAACCTAAAGAACCGAACGGCTTATGCGGATTCATCGAAGTACGGAAAATCAGACGAAGGATGTTGCTGACTTTCTCGTCCAACTCTTTTGTTCCGACTTTACCCTCTTTAATCAGTTTCAGGTAAGGGAAAGCCAGGTAATAATTATCATAAGCATTATGGGTTCCGTCAGACAATCCGTTTGTCCACGAACCGAATTCCAAGTCCAGTCCGTTGTAGATGGCTTGTTCGGTATTATGCACACCACCCCAGTCGGACACTACCACGCCGTCGAAGCCCCATTCGTCACGGAGAATGTCTTTGAGCAGACGTTTGTTGTGGCAAGCGTGCTGCCCCTGATAAAGATTATAAGAACCCATAATTGACCAGGCTCCACCTTCTTGAATGGCAGCCTTGAAAGCAGGCAGGTATATCTCATAAAGGGGACGGTCGTTTAGGTACATATTCGTAGTGTTCCGATTGGTTTCCTGATTATTCAACGCGTAATGTTTCACGCAAGCGGCTACACCATTTTCCTGCACTCCTTTGATATAAGGAACTACCATCGTGGCGGACAGATACGGGTCTTCACCCATATATTCAAAATTACGTCCGTTCAGAGGAGTACGATAGATGTTCACACCGGGTCCTAATAAGATATCTTTCTTGCGGTAACGCGCCTCTTCACCGATACTTTTTCCGTAGAGGTGAGACATTTCCGGATTCCATGTGGCAGCAAGGCAAGTCAATGCGGGGTAAGCGATGCAGGAATCGTTTGTCCATCCTGCCTGGTCCCATTCATCCCACAATACTTCCGGACGGATACCGTGAGGACCATCGGTAGCCCATACTTCGGGGATTCCAAGCCGAGGTACGCCTGCCGAACTGAATTTTGATTGTGCATGAATCATCTTCACCTTTTCTTCAAGGGTCATCCGGCTCAATGCGTCTTTTACTCGCTCTTCGATAGGTCTATTCGTATCTAGATACGCTGGCGTCTGTGCAAAGACAGGCAACGCAGCCTGTAAACAGAAAAATAATAGTTCCACTAAGATTGTCAGTTGTTTCATACGTATAAAAAGATTAGTCAGTATTAATATAGAATTATATGAGTTACAGCTCATATAAAAAAACAGATAATAATCGTTTGATGTGATAAAGAACTACCTATAAGCAAAGACTAATATTTCGATAATCAGTCCTTACCTATAGGTAGATCATCAAACACCAATTGAAATTTAAGTGAAATGTCTTAACAAGTTTGCTGCTTTTTATTTGAAATCACGGGATGAACAATCTATAATCAGACGATTGTTCTCCGGATTTAATGATACTGTATTTCCACTCTGTTTCACATTACCTTTCAGACAGACAATGCCGTATGAAATACCTTTCAGTTCACCAGTCAACGAATTGTTTCCTTTCACTTTCAGTGGCAATGTCTTTCCCGTGGCAATTTCGAGTTTCAACTTCCAAGGGTTGGATGTTTTACCTTCAATTTTAATCTCTCTCTCGGACAGGGTGATTGTATAGGCAGATTGGTCGGTAGCTACACAACGCAGTTGCATCTTGCTGTCATTCAATGTCTTCACTTCTACATTCTTTATGGTCACTTCTTTTTCAGCTCCGTTCTTTATGGTGTAAAAACGGATAGCAGCATACTCTTTGGGGGTGCTCCATAAGAAACCGTCAACAATCGGACAAGTGGTGAATACACACTGGTTAGAAGTTCCACGTCGTTTTAAATAATCCGATTCTATACGTTCATCAAATAAGTGGATATCCCTAAAACGAATGGAATAATCATTCCATAACAGATTTGTACGGTAGAAACGACTGTTGAACCATACAGTCCGATTACCATTGTCTTGCGCGTCAGTGAGTGCTGTGACCGAGGTAGGAGGAGTGACTGGATATTTCTTTTTAAACCAACGTCCCGCTTCTTCCAGTGTCTTAATCTGTATATCTCCGGCTTGTGCCAATGAATCGAGAAGAGGGAATTGAACTCCCAATCCTTTCTTTATACCTGCCCAAGTAAAAGAATTTTCCTGACCGACTTGTGTATAGTTAAAACCGATACAGGGATCTTCAAAAATAGATTTAAAGAAATAGCGCACCCATTTTTCATTCCTGCCTGCCTCCCAAACAGGTTCCAACGTAATAACTCCCTGTGCAGATTCTCCCAAACTGGTATCATATTGATAAATAGGATCACTACCTAACATGCGGAATACCGGAACGAGAATTTGTCCTTCTTTCGTCTGTGCAGGCATATATCCGTTGAGGCGACTGGGATAGTAGGCTTGATTCCAATAGCCGCCCCACAATGTATAGCCATCTGTTCCATACTGATCCCTACATGTACATGATGACACAATGCCATATTTTTCATACATGTATCTCAATGTATGGGCATCGATAAACCATGAACCGACCGAAGCAGGATATTTTCCAAAAATCTCTTTAAATTTTTCCATGTACACATCTACGAGTTTTTCTCTCTCTTCCGGAGTATATCCTACGGCAAAACCGACATCTGCATGCCAGTCCCATGGATAACGTCCTCTCCATTTCAATCCGACTGCTTCTACATGCGGTTGAGTGATTTCCCACCAACCACCAACTTCTGTTCCTCTTTTCATCTCTTCCTTCAAAAGTGACTGATAACGAGGATTGATCAATGCATCGTATTGCAGTAAGAAAGTTCCCCTCATATTGTACTTCTTTAACAGTTTCACCTGTTCGCATACCGTTTCATACAATACATCTTCTGTGATGTTATTGTCTCTGGGCTCCAATTGACGTATAAAGTTGATGATGTTTACAATGCGAGGAGGATGATTATTTTTGGCAGTACCATTGGTTACCGCCAGAAATAATAGAATCGTGATTGAAAAAAATAATTTCATCATTGCGTTTCAAGATTATTGTTTAAAACATTATTCATAAAATACATTCCTGCAATGTCATATTAGCCTATTTAATACTGACGATAAGCTTCCGACATCTGATTAAGTGTTTTAGGAATCCACACTCTATAGCGTCCGGCTGGATTCCAATCATTCCCAGCAGAAGCAAAATCACAGAATTTAATCTGTTTGACAGCTTTGTTTTCTATATTTTCCAAATCCGTACCAAGTATCATTGGCACCTCCATTGTAACCCATGCAAAGGAATCTTTTCGAGTTTCTTGTGGCACAGCCGATACCTCTCCCTTTTCATTCTGTTGAATAATGGCACATTCATCTACATATCCATCCATAAACCGACTGTCACGGGCGAACACCAATGGTCCATAGGTTACAGCTTGATGCCGATCATACTCCTCCACTTTCGCTTTTAATCTGAAATTAATGGACACTTTATCTCCTTTTTTCCACTTTCTTTGCAAGTAAAGATACCCGCCTTTCCGTACACTTGTCTGTGATTCTCCATTAATGGCAATCTGATAATTATCATCCACCCATAATGGAATGCGGAATGCTAATGTAAACTCTGTTTCTTTACGTGGATTTATTGACAATTCAACATGTCCATCAACAGGATATTGAGTTTTCATATCAAGTTTTATTTCATTTTTATTCATGAAAAATGCAGCCTCTGAATCCAAATAAAGATTTACGTACACCTTGTCATTCTTCATCATATATGCCGTTTGGGGAATTAAGGCAAACGCACGCGGACCATTAGCATTACAACAATTGATTTGCATGCCACATTGTTTTTCGCCTTCACATCTACGTCCTTCTAACGGACTATATTTAGATATTTGCGTACCATCATTTTTCATGGACGACATCAATGCATTATACATGGTGCGTTCAAATTCGTCAGCGTACAATGAATTGGTCGTTTCCTGCAATAGCCGTGCACACAATTGCATCCAGGTAAATGTCACACAAGTCTCCATGGTATGGTAAGTAGGTATTGTTTGTTTTTTCTTTCCTTCATACCAACATTCAAAAGTTGCTCCCGAACCGACTATATTGATTTCATCAGCGATGATGTTTGCAACAGTCTTCTCGGTTGCCTGCAAATACAACGGATCGTTAGATATTCTGCCTAATTCAACCATTCCCTCATAGCACGACATCATTTCATAAGCTTTCTGTCCATTTTCATAACTCCACCATGATTTAGGAAAAGTAAAACGATGGACGGGGATATTCTTTAGCGCTTTGGTAATTAATTGCGAATGACCTTCTTTTTCAATACTGTTTATAATTCCTTTTGCGAAGTGCAAATAACGTGGTTCCTTTGTTGCTTCATACAAATAAACAACCGGCTCCAATATGGAACAACTTGGCATTCCGTAATAAAATCCGGTTTCTGCTATATCGAGTTGTTTCTCTTCCAGTTCTTTTATCAGAAGATCTATTAAGCGCTGTACTGCAATCAATGCATTGCTGTCTTTGGTCAATCTGTAGTAAGACAATAATGCCAAAGATGTGTATTTCCGTCCCCAGATATCCCAACAAGTCAGTCGACTTTCCGGTTTATAATTGCCGATATAACCGTCGGCGTGCTGTGTTTCCATAAACTGATTGGCTGCATTCACAATCTTCTGATAAAGCTCCTCATCCCGTGTGTATTCGTATGATGCAATAGCTCCTAACATCCATTTTCCTAAGAATTCTGATTGCCAACCGTTTCCTTCCGTCAGATGCCGAAAGGGCTCTACCAGTTCATCCGCATTCTGTGCTTTCACTCTTTGGTCAATACACATCCGGATGCGGTCTCCAATATAGCCGTTAATACTGATTTTTCCCCCTTCGTTATTTGTACCACTGAAGAGTTTTTTAGTCTGACCGTTAGCAACAATAGCGGTAAGAGCAAAAAATAAAATATAAATAATTTTTTTCATTTTCTTTCATGTTATAAGTTCTCTCCAATCCCCATAAAGGGATGTGGAGCTAAAGTAATTTTATTGTGCCATTTCCCTTGCTTAATGGCAATATGGAAATGGCATGTATTTTCTGATTTAAAAAGTTATGTTTTATCCTTTTACTGAAAACAGATAGTCTCCAGAACCAACTTTGATTTTTATTCTATTTTGTTCGACTCCTAAAAAAACAATATCCTCAGCCGAACTCAGGCAAATTCCATAATCCATAACATTTTCAATTTTTGCAGTTGGCAAGACTATTACCGCTTCACTATTTGCCGGAATAGAAACTTTCAATTCAAAACCTTCTTGCTTTTTTTTCCATTCACTACATATTCGGCCGTAGGGTGACTCATAAGAAGCCGATGCTGTAGTTATATCTCCAACGACATGAGGATCAATTAGTATTGTTTTATATGCCAATGATTGTTCTGTCTGACGTATTCCTCCTATGCCACCATATAACCACTCCATCAAATGTCCTAACATAAAATGATTGTTGGATACAAAACCAAATGCTTGCCATGATTCGGTAAGTGCTGTTGCTCCATGTGCCAACTGCCAACCATATCCAGGCACATTGTATTTACAATTCATCTTATAAATCAACTCTGATAAACCGTTTGTTTCTAAAGCTTGCAATACATATCTGTATCCGATATCACCCGCAGTTAACGAATAATTCCGTTTTTCTATATCGCAAATCAGATTGTTAATGATTGATTGTTTATATGTTTTATCTGCTAATCCCATAAATAACACTATCGAATTTGCAGTCTGACTATTACGGTCATAAGTTTTAGTGGAAGAATTGAAAAACCTGCGATTGAATGATTCTTTAATTTCAACTGCCAATCTTCCATACTTTTCGACGTCATCCGGTTGAGCCAGCAAACGTGCAATTTTTTGCATAATAGTAGCGTTATAGTAATAAGTTGCAGTTGCGGTTAAACCATTTGAAGTCAGCTGGGAATTTCCAGGAACATCCGGACCTATGTCAAACCAATCCCCCAATCCGTATGCTATGATATTGTCGTTTGCGCGGGAAGCTAAGTAATCCATGTATCTTTTCATCATAGGATAATAGTTTGTCAGTGCCCTGTCATCGCCATACCATAAATATGCGTACCAGGAAGATATTATAAAAGCACTTCCCCATTCCGGCGTATCTTCAAAGCCTTCTTTAAATCTTACATATTCGGGCGCAATGGATGGAATCACTCCTTGCTTGGTCTGTGATAGATACATATCCCTTATAATCTTATTGTACATCCTCGACATGTTATAGCGATACTGCAACGAATACTGCATTAGGTAAGTCTGTTCTACCCATCCTAATTTTTCTCTGTGAGGACAATCTGTCAATACACTGGCCATATTGCTACGCATAGCCCAGTCAATGAGGTCGTGTATCTTATTGAACAGGGGATTGGAACAAAAGAAAGTTCCGGATTGAGGAGCAGACAAACTTGTATGTAACCCTGTAAGTTCTATTATCTCAGGAAGATTCTTCGGATTTTTTTCTCCTGCTGGAACAGCCCCCTTTACTTCCACATAGCGAAATCCATAATAGGTAAACTGCGGTTGCCAGGTTTCGATAGTATCGTTTCCTCGAAGTTTATAATGATAACAAAACGGATGCCCGGAAGCTGACTGATTGGCAGTGTTGTTCTTGTTTAGCAATTCGGCCGGAACAAGGCAAAGACTCTGATCCCTTTTTCCTGAAACGCGGAGACGAACTATTCCGGAGAAGTTCTGTCCCAAATCATACACCCAGTTGCCTTTACTGTTTTTATAACATCTGACTATAGGTATTTCTTTTTTTATCTTTAACGGCTCTATTTGCTGGGAAACCATTTTAGGATGATAATCCACTTCAAGAGCATCTTTCCAATTTTTGTCATCAAAACCGGCATTCATCCATCCGACTTCTTGTTTGGTAGCATCATAATCTTCACCGCCATATATGCTGGAGAATGTAATAGGGCTTTCGGTCACCTTCCAAGAGTTATCCGAAACGATTTCCTGCGATGTACCGTTATCATATAGTACTTTCAGTATTAATTTCAGTTTGGGAGCACCGTATGAAACTAATAATTTGAAATAACGTTCTTGTGGTACATTGTAGAAACCATTTCCAAGCATAACTCCAAGAACATTATCTTGTTTATTCAACAGTTCTGTTACATCAAATGAAACATAGAAGACCTCCTTGTTATACAAAGTCCATCCTGCATCTAAAAAATGGTCGCCCACTTTAGAGCCATTTATAAACAAATCAAAATGTCCTACTCCTGAAATATAAACAAAAGCTTTTTGTATACCTTCCTTTATTTGAAACTCCTTTCGGAATTGGGGCATTTTATACATACCTGTTTTAGAAGTTGGCAAAGCATCTTTATCTTGATAATGAATACCCTTTATTTTTGCTCCGTCTGCTTCCATTGCTATCCAACGGGAAGTACCCCAATCGCTTTCATTCAGTAGTCCTGTTGTAAAAGTATGTATTTGACTCCATGCAGACTCTTCCCTTTTATCATTCCAGACTTTTACTCTCCAATAATAGGTTGTAGAAGATAGTAATTTTTTCCCTTTAAACTGATTGAAAATCGAATTGTCTGAGAATACTTTACCACTATCCCATATATTGCAATCGTCATTTTCCAATTTGGCAGGAGAGTCGGCAACACAGATATGATAAGCACTTTGTTTAAAATTTCGTTCTTGCGCATGTATCTTCCAACTGAAGTACGGCTCGTTGGTTTCTACTCCAATAGGATTTTCTGCTTGCTCTGTCATGAGTCCATATACTGAAAATGAGGGAGCTGCCGACATACTTGCAGTAATAAACCAAACGAATATAAAAACTATTTTCTGTATTTTCTTTTTCATTTTATCGCAATCAATATATCGGTAAATCTCTTTTTCGCAGTTACAATATCATTATCGTCTACCCTATCACGATAGATAGGGCAGACAATGGATTTACAGGTATACAAGTTCTTCAATTCATATCTCAAAGAATTGCTCATTACTCAACTGTGACGTTAGTAACATAGTTGTTTTTGCGTATAAGATTTGATGTTCCGGTTACTTTCGTACCTTTGGCATAATAATCTTTAATGTGTATATTGGATACTTTGTGCTCTTCGCTATATCCCATCAAAGCAATTCCTGTACAAACGGAACCTATATGACGAATATTCTCAAAATATACATTATTTATACTTCCTCGGATGTTATCTTGCGACCATGGGGTACCTGTAATTTCCAAATTAACTGTTCTTCCCCATGAACCTGTATCCAATGGTTCGTCTTTCAGCGTAGCATTTTCTGTTATCGGTTCTTCAATAGAAATATTGTTGAAATGTACATTTTCGATACGGGCTCTATCTCCATTCTGCATGTCCAATGCAACCATTGTAAAACGAGGAATATAACAATTTGAAATAGTGACATCGCGAATAACATCTACCACAGTTTCGGCTCCAAATTCAATAATTTTTCCCCAGTCATTCCAAAGCACACAGTTATCCACTTTTATATTTTCGATAACTTTTTGCTTGTCATAACAAGCTTTCTGTCCTTTAATTGCAATACAGTCATCAAACGCTCTGACAAAGGAATTCTTTATTGTTACATCGCTACTGTTGACAATATCTATCCCATCAGCATTATATCGCCAAAAGCCTACCAACTTGACATTGTCGAAAGTGATTCCATTACAATAATAGGGAACCACCGCCCAATGAGCCGGATCTTTCACAACAATGCCTTCAATATGAGCATTCGATACCCCCTTCAAGGAAATGGAATGTCCCGAATTCATGTGGCTTGAGTCGAGAATACCTTTTCCCACAATTTTTATATTAGACGTGTTCTCACTCTCAATAGCTCCGTAGACTATTGCTCCTTCGTCAATATATACCATTTCATTACTTCTCATTGTAATAAGACCGGCTTCATGGGTGCCGGGACCAAAATAACGCGCATCAGCACTTCTTTCGACTGTCAATTTTTTCGGATTGGCAAACAGATGCAAGGCTTCATGATGATCACCAAATTCGACAACGAACTGGCAAGGACCTGATAAGGTGAATTCAATAGTATTTTCTTTCACTACGGGAACAATGCCAAACTCTGTAGGACGTATTTTACATTCATTTACATTTTTCGGTGAAGTAATTCTCACCATGGCCCCTTTTTTATAATCGAAACAGGCAAAATGTGCTATTTCCGTCTGAGAAACAGGTCGTTGATATCCTTCAAACGCCTGATTATGGGGATATTTAGAAACCCGTGCCTGATGAACCGTTACCGGGGTTCCATCCACTTCTATCTTCCATTCTCCTGAAGGCTTATCAATCAATTCATCATTTGTCTTACTATGACAACTGGTAAAATGAAAACTGCAACTTACAATAAGTATATACTTAAAAAAAAGATTTATTGCTCTCAACATGATTATTAAAAAGTTATTGTTTTTAACGTAATTTGATACCGGAAACTGTATTCCTGAGTTTCCGGTACTCTATTCATTTTTTTCAATTATTTATATCCCGGATTTTCCACTAAATTAGGATTGTTACCTGTACGTCCTAACGTGATTGGGAAATAATATTGATGTTCGGAGAATTTAGGTCTATTATCTCCATCTATATTATATAACACTTCCAGTTTATATTTAGGCGGATTCGTACCATAAACCTGTATATAACGCAATCCGGAATTGCCTTTCGACAGTACATCTGTAGCTATTCTCCAACGTCTCACATCCCAATAGCGATGTCCTTCGAAAGCCAGCTCTACTTTTCGTTCATGACGTATTTTCTCACGGTCGATGGTTTCCAATTCTTTGATACCGGCACGTCTTCTCAGTTCATTAATAGCACCCAGTGCGTCTGATTCATTCAGTTCAAAAGCTGCTTCAGCCAGGTTCAACAATATCTCTCCATATCTGAAAACGATATAATCGGTACTTGAGAAACCGGGAGGGCCTTGAAGGGTATTGCTACTTTCATCCAAATATTTCATTACACCAAAACCAGTTCCAAAACTGTTATCTACACTTTGTGTACCCAATGCCAACACACCCTCGTGTGATCCTGAGGTCAAAATCTGTCCATTCGGCAAAAGCAATCCATTATGATAATCGACTTTAGCTCCCTTCCAGTCGGTATTTTGAGTATAAATGGTGGCAAAAAAGCGTGGGTCTTTATTTCCCCAAAGTTCTTCCGTAGTCCACGTTCCATTCATGATTTGTTGTTTGTTCAACGTACCGGGCGTTCCGTCTATGTATTCGAATTCCTCTGCCATTTCAAGGTAAGGGGCGTCTTTGTTCCCTGCATTCCACGCGTGTGGTTTCGGGCATTGGGCAAAATCATAACCCCAACAGTTTCCACCACTATACTGGCCGGTATCTATAGATGTCGGCGAGCTATTATGCTTTTTGGCAAAAATCACCTCATTATTGTCTTTTACAAGAAATATATTCTTGAAATTTACGACCTTATCAGCATCCGAATTGTATAAAGAGAATTTCTTTTTTATCTCTTTTGAAGCATTGTATGACTGGCGATAATAGCCTTCTGCTTCCGATGCTGGTATTCCCAATAAGCCGTCCAATTGTACTGTACCGAATTGCGCAATACTTCCGGCATATAAAGCCGCGCGGCTTATCAGTGCCAATGCCACATATTTAGTGGGGCGTCCTGATTTTGAATCCGCCACATCGGGCAAATGACCCTTTTCAACGACGTCTGTCATTTCAGAGAGTATGAAATCATATACCGCCTTCTCTGAAGTACGTTTAGCATACAATTCTTCTTCCGGATCATCCAATTTCTGAGGGACTGTAATCAATGGAACCGCGCCATATCGTTTGACCATTGCAAAATAATTGAATGCTCTCAAAAAACGTGCTTCCGCCATCCGCTGATCTTTTAAATTTTCATCAATCGGGGACGAAGGTAGCCGTTGCAGGAATTCATTCAACTTACGAATAATGACATAAGCGTGATCCCACCATTCTAACAGACCGCCTCCTATACTCAATCCGCCGGCTTTATAAATGGCCGCATCACCTGTGTTATATCCCCAGTTTACCTTGGCTTCATCGGCTATTTCATTAATCCAGTGCATTCCCATTCCGGCTTCGCTTTGCCAAAAGCTATTAAAGTGTTCGGAAAAATAGGTAGGCGTTTCATTGACGAATACGGAAGTCTGATAATAGCATTCTGAAAGATAACTTTCTATCAATACGGGGTCACTCCAGACTGTTTTGTCTGAAATTATATCCAACGGTTCCTTGTCGAGCACATCCAAACAAGATGTCATTGTTGTGAGTGTTGCTGCAAACAACCCTAACAGTAGATTTCTTTTATATTTTTTCATTGCATTCTACTTTTATTGTTCTAAAATGAAACATTTAATCCAAGACTGATGGTACGTTGTTGCGGATAATAGCAACCGACGTTCGGTGCTTCGGGGTCAATTCCATATTTGCCAAGTTTGTTGAATGTCAACAGGTTTGTTCCCGACAAATAGACTCTTACGTTACTTAACTTGCACTTTTCTATAAGATATTTTGGTAAATTATATCCTAAAGATGCTACCTTCAAACGAAGATAACCCGCCTTCTTGTAAAGGAAATCAGAGGCCCAATTATTACTTGCAGCTCCTCCTAAACGGTAGAACAAAGCATTAGGATTGTTTTCAGCCGAAGTCCATCTTTCCTCATAGAGTAAAGTGGAAAACATATCGCTTGTTACATGCTGGTTATAACCGAAAGCTCCTTGGAAAAGTGCACTCAAATCAAATCCTTTATAGGCTAATGCTATATTGATTCCATACATCCAATGCGGAGTCTTCCCTTTTCCTATTTCAGTCTGGTCTTTCCAGTTGATAATGTTATCACCATTCAAGTCTTTATACTTCACATCTCCCGGTCGGAGGGTAGCATTACCGCCCAAATCTTGATAATGTGGTGCTTCCATGATTTCTTCCTGGCTGGTAAATAGTCCTTCGGAGATATATCCATAATCGCAATCTGTCCATTTTCCGCTCTTCAAGTAAATTCTTGCTTGATCGGGGTCGGTTATATTTGCTTCTTCGACATATTTCCATTTCGCACGCGACCAAGAAATGTTTCCGCTTATATCATAAACGAGATCATTCCACCGTCCGGAGGTTCCTAATTTTATTTCAAACCCTCTATCGGTTAGGCTATTCAAATTCTCTGGCGGCAGAGCAGCACCGAAGGTGGACGGTAAAGAGCCGAGCCGATTGGCCGGAATACCCGTACGTTCGCGATAGAACACATCCATTTCTCCATATAAGTTCCGGTTAAAGAATGAAAAATCAATACCGACATTGCTTATTTCCACTTTTTCCCATGTCAAGTTAGGATTGGCAAGCCCTGTGGGAGTAATACCTTGCACCGCGTCATTACCAAACAAATAGGAATGCCCGTAATTATAACCCGACAAATATTGGAAATTTCCTACACCGTCATTTCCCGACTGACCATAGCTAAGACGCAACTTCAGATTATCAATAAACTTGATATCAGACATGAATTTTTCTTTGGAAACCACCCAACCTAAAGAGACGCTGGGAAAATATCCCCATCGTTTCTCGGGAGGGAATTTGGCAGAAGCATCAGCGCGAAGAATAGCCTCCAGCAAGTACTTATTCATATAACTGTAATTGATTCTTCCGACAACGCTCATTCTCCCCATTTCCGAAGCATATCCGTTATTGGTCATACCTTCTGCGCTACCGGCAAACATTTGGTCAATGGCTGTACTCATGAAGTTTTTTCTTCCTGCAAGTAAGGTATTGCTTGAATAATCAATGCATTCCAGCAAAGCCATTGCCGACACATGATGGTTTTTGAAATAATTATCGTAATTGAAAGAATATTGCTGGGTAAACGTGGCATCCCGCAACACCGATTGGTTTAAAGAAGCTTTGCTGCCACCGAATGTTCCTGCCAATGTATACGTATCACTGGTAGGATCGTATGTGTAAAGAGTCACCGGTTTGGAAAATGTCTTGCTAAATACCCCAAGCTTTCTGTAACTTTCAAATAACTTGAACGATAACCCTTTCACAAATTTGAACTTGTATTCCAATGAAGCAGAAGCACGCAAATCCTCATTTCTGGTATCTGAGTATCCGGTCAGATCTCTATTTGAGCTGACATGCAAACCTCCTGTACCTGCTCCATTCGCATAAGATATTTTGCTCGGATCGGGCAGAGTGGCGGGATAATAAGGTAATGTATTCCAATAATCCTGCCAGATGTTGGACGTCCCCGGAGACATGTCGCGTGTTGGGAAATTACGATCTTCCTGACTGTATCCGATGTTTACTTGCAGGGTCAGATTATCCAATATTTTAGTATCGATATTGGATTGGTAATTGAATCGCTCATATTTACCCCCATTTTTCTTAATCATCGTCTGTTGATTCAGATAGCCGACGAACCCGTAATATTTAATCTTGTCACTACCACCACGAATAGATACATTATGCTGCTGTTCGGGTGCCCAATCTCTCATTATCACTTTATACCAGTCAGTATTGGGAAAGAGAGGGTCTGTACCTTCATAATATTTCCGTACGGCTTCTTCCGTAAAAGGAGCGTCAGCTTCAGGCTTTCCGGACTGAAGATGTTTTTCTCTTTCCATTTCAGCTCTTTGACCGGCATTGGCAGGCTTCAACATGTTCGTTGCGCCCTGCCAGGTAAACGTACTGTTGACCGTGATTGTCGGCTTCTGATTGATACCCCTCTTTGTGGTAACCAATATTACACCATTACCGGCCCTGGCACCATAAATTGAGGCTGCTCCATCTTTTAGTATAGATACGGACTCTATCTGATTGGTATCAATATTATCAAGAGATGCTTCAACGCCGTCGACAATGACCAACGCATTGCCAAATCCACGAATGTTTAATGCAGCAGAATTAGCACCAGGCTGACCGCTGGATTGGGTAGCAATCAATCCGGGTAATCGTCCTGCCAATGAGTTGGAAACCGTAGCTATAGGAGCTATTGTCAAGTCTTCCGACTTTACGCTGGATATGGAACCGGTCAGAGTACCTTTCTTTTGGGTTCCGTAGCCCACCACCACCACTTCATTCAGCAATGCATTGTCCGATTGCATTTTAACATTCAATACTTGTTGATTGCCTGCTTGTAAGAGTTGTTTTTTATATCCGATGTATGAAAACTGTAATTTTGTATCGTTATATACCTCTATTGAAAAACTTCCATCTATTCCTGTAACGATTCCTCTATTTTCTCCTTGGGCCATAATACTGACTCCTACCAAAGGTTCGTTGGTATCTTCGTCTAATACCCATCCTGTCAATGTACGTTTTTTCCGTTTCTTGTTATCCTTCGAGGATTGTTGTGTTTCCTCTTTTTTGAGAGAAATCTGCCTGTCTTTTATCTCATACCGTACATCTGTACCTTCAAATAATTGGTTCAAGATGACAGTGATAGGTTTATCCTTTACAGACAAACTGACATTACGTTTCGTATCAATCGCTTTATTATAGTAGAAAAAGATGAATTCGCTATTCTTTTCTATATAATCAAGCACTTCTTTAACTGTTTTATTATGTATTTCCACTGTTAGTGTTTTCTCCTGAGCATATCTGTCCGCGTTTACTGCGTAAGAATGCAAAGAAAGAAAACAAAAACTAAAAAGAAATAATATGCGAGTAACTCTCGTTCCCGCAGAAAATATACTACCAGTATTTTTCATATATTAGCAACGAATTTTATAAAATTAAATAATTAAATGTTGTTTAATTTTTTGGCTGAATGATAATTGCAGTATCATTCAGCCTTTTCTTAAGGACTTTTATTTCTCATAAAATTTATATATTGAAGGGATAGCAATACTATTTCTGATAGGAACCCGGGATCAAATTACCTTCAGCAGGAAAGGCTTTAATGCTTTCCAACCAGCCCAAGAACTCTTTGCCCAAACTCTGTTCTATCTTGGCGGGACGAGAATCCGGATCAAACTCATTGATGGCACTTTTCACGGCACTCAAAGTTGTTGGAGTAAAGCCAAGGGCAGCAATATTTTCATCCCATTCACTAATCTCTTTCTCACTGTTATAATTGAATCCCAATTTGTGTCCATTAGAGTCCCATTCTGTACAGCCGTATAGGTCGGTATTTGAAGGAATGAACCCGCTGTTATTCGGAGCAATACCTCCAAACAGGTTATAGCCTTTGGAAGTCAGGCGACATTTATCAGGATCGCTTACATTTACAAGAGGATAGTTAACAACACCACCAGTAATAATGATATTGTTCATCAAGCATGATTGTTGGGAAGGAGTCGATTCGCAACGCAAGAGAATTCCCTCACACCCCTCTACTATCGTATTGTTGACAAGCAGCATTGCGGCAGCTCCATTTATAGAACCTTCACTACCCCAATTTGCGATTAAGAACGTATTGTTCATACATAAATTTCCGGCAGACATTTGAATGGCATAACCGTATTCTCTACCTACATTAAAATTGATGCGGCTACCGTTGATGAAAAGAACCACATCATTGTTTTTTGAACGGATAGTTCCCAGCGAACCACCATCACCTGTGGCATTATCTCTCACCAATACATCATTCAACTTGACGATACCGTGATCAATGAAAATGGCAGAACCACCCGCACCCTCCGTTTCAATTCTGTGATTCCGGCACTTTCTGATGCTACAATGGTTCAATTGCAAAGTTGCCTCCGCGTGTGCTACATAAAAACCGCTACCGTAGCTATTGTCTGAATTGTTAGCATGAAAACCTTGAGAAAAGGTAAATCCATCGAATGTAACGTCTGTATAAGCGCCTAATGTGAACAATGAATAATCGCCGTCATCAGCTTCACCATTTCCATTCACATCTCCTGTAAAGGTGGTCGGATTGGCTACTATGTCGCGTTTGTCCAAATCCGTTCCGGTACTTGCCGGATCGTATCCACCCCAGAATTTGATTACAACTTGCTTCTCAAGCTCTTTGTATGCAATCGTCACACCTTCGGGTTTGTCTCCAATAAGATAGGTACCTTGTGCGACGTGGAAAGTCATATTTTCGACATTTCCGGTTGCTTCCGCACTACTATTCAGCAGGTCGCGCAATTCTGCTGTGCCCATTGCGTTGTCCCAGTCTTCACCGGAACCCGATCCCGCTTTCTCTTGCTTGACAAAGTAGGCTTTCGACGGTACTTCCGGAATGTCGGGAACATCCGGAATGTCGGGAACATCCGGAACGTTGGGCTCGTCCGGTGGAAGCACCTCTTTTGTGTCATCGTCCGAACATGCGTTTCCCATCAAAATAGCTAAAGAAAAAAAAGCAATCTTTGAAATCGCTAAAAGTCTGTTTTTAATTATGATATTTTTCATATATCAGTAATAAATTTTATAAAGTTAATAATTGAATGTTGTTTAATCTTTTGGTTGAATGATAATTGCAGTATCATCCAACCTTTTCTTAAGGACTTTTGTTTTTCATAAATTATATATTAAAGGGTTAACTATAAATGATCCATACCTATTCTTTTCTTACAAATATTCTCCCTTCTATTTCTTCGCAATATATAGGAGCAGAAAAAGAAATAGTATGTAAAACGTCTTCCAATTTTTCTTTCAAATCCAGTTTCCCGGAAACTTGCAGCTCTGCCACGCCGGATTCCAAGACAAATTCTTTACCGTAATACAAATTTAATTTTCTAAATACCTTATCCAAAGGTTCATCTACATACATCAGCATATTCTTCACCCAACATATATATGGCTCAACATCTACATTGCGGGGAGAATGCAACCGTCCCGTTTCTATATCAACCAGTTGCCCTGGAGCAAGTATCACTTGTTCTTTCTGCTGATTCTTTACATTCACACTTCCCTCAACCAATACGACAGATGAAACGCCCTCCGACGGATATGCAGAGACATTAAAAGATGTCCCCAAGACCTGTATCTGAAAATCTTTAGTCCGGACGATGAAAGGAGCATCCTCATTACGGAACACGTCAAGATAGACTTCTCCTTCTACATAAATCTCACGTCGATTCTTTTCAAAATGACCGGGATAAACGACGCGTGTCCCTGAATTTGCCCATAAACGTGTTCCGTCTGCCAAAGTCAATCGGGTTCTTTTCCCTTTCGGTATTATCAATTGATTGAACTCTCTTTCTTTCTCCTGTGTTTCTCGCTGAGTAATTGTGTCAGAATTGACTACCACCGTTCCATTTTGCGAATAGATGATATTTGCATCTGTTTCTTTCACTTCCACCTCCTTCTTGCCTGGTATCAGTAATCGAATATCCTTGTTGGTTGCTTCTTCGGCTTGTGTGTATTGGGCAAAATCAACAATTGAATCATCATCCGCATAATAAGCAATAAATTGTTTGCCTAACCAAAACATGCCGAAGAAGATAACCGCAGCCGATAAAGCCGTGGTGACATACAGGATACGGCGTCGTGAGTTCTTTCTTTTCTCTATGAATACTTGTTCTTCTACACGTCTCCACAAGTCGTCCAGTTCTTCAGGAGTGACATGTCTCTCCTGTTCTCTGGCGTGCTTGATCAATTTTCGTGCAACATGGTGGTGTATTTTAAACTTTCTTTTCTCCATTTTTCATCATCTTTGTCTTTAAAACGATGATAATGCAAATGTCTACTCACTTTTTCCGAAAAAAAATAGAGTATTTATAAAAAAAGAGCAATATCGTGTCAGGAAAAGAATAAAATAATGAATAGTAAATACTCATCCAAAGTCATTTTTGACCGTAAATTAGTTAATGCACGGGAAACCAGATTCATGGAAGACTGGGGATTTATGTTCAAGACAGTTGCCATTTCTTTATAGGACAATCCTTTGACATAACGAAGATAGATTGCCACCCGCTGGTTCTCAGGCAGACTTTTGTAGGCGTTTATCAATTTTTTGCTTAATTGAAGTTCTTTATCATCATCTTTAAAAAGAGATTCTAAAGCAGCATCTTCTATTTCCAGTTCAAAGAAATGTTCATTCAAATCTTCCGTCAGTTTCAATGATGACAATTTATCGGATATAACATTTTTCAAAGAAGTTAAAAGATAAGAACGTACATACTCCGTCGATGATAATCGCTTACTTGTACAAAGTTTAACAAAAACATCCTGAATGCAATCCTTTACGAATTCTTCGTCCGAAGTATATTTCAGACCGAAGTTAAGTAATAATTCGTAATGTTTCTTATACAATAAAGACATAGCTTTCATATCACCCTTCAATACAAGGTTCCATAAAGCCACATCTTTCATGTTTTGATATGAGGTATATTGCATCAGAAAAGCAAGAAATATTGCGTTTATAAATTAATAATTCGTTGCAAATATAATTAAATCTTCAAGAAAAAAATACTTTTCTCTTCATCTATTACTATCAATATGCATTTTGCTATTTATTAAGTTACAAATTGATAGGGACGGAATACTTTAACCTTCAAAAATAAAAATAGCTATTAGATTGATTTTTCATCATACCAAATGGAAAGATTGTCTTTGCTCAAATCATGGTTCTTGTTTCTGATTATAAACTCGAAAAATGTATTGATAAATATAAAGGAAACTACAAAACCAAGAAGTTCACTTGTCGTGACTAGTTCATGATAATAGGTTATGCTCAGTTCACAAGGAGTCCTAGTCTTCGAGTGTATCAAACCACATTCTGTTCAGTTCGTCTTGACAAATAGAAAGTACTGATATTTGTGACAGACCATCTGATTTGCCCAAATGTTAAAAATAGATATTTCCGTGAATGGCAACAGATACGATGAGCGGGCACTTCAAAAGGGTACCCTCATTTTTTTGTAAAAGTCCGAACTTTCGCAAGCTCGAACTTTTTTATTTGCTCTAAAATGTTTATCTTAGAGCATGTTAATTGAATTTAAGGAGTATTCTCAAGGCATGGATTCCTTATTTCCTTCCCGTCTTGATGAAAATATTTCTTCGGATGCTCCGGTCCGGCTTGTCAATCGGATTGTTGATGAACTTGACATCAGTCCGTTGTTGTCCACTAATAAAGGTGGTGGTTGTCCTGTTTATTATCTCCGCATGCTTTTGAAAGTGTTGTTCTTCGTCTAGCTTAACAATGTGTACTCTTATCGTAAGATAGCACGTCTTCTTCAGGAGAACATCCTTTACATGTGGCTTTCGGGCAAGTCTACTCCCGACTTCCGTTCTATTAATGATTTCCGTAGCAAGCGTTTGAAGAGCTGTATCCATAGTTTGTTCACTCAGATTGTACTCATGCTCGTTGAGTTGGGATATATCAGTCTGGAAAAAGCAGTAAGAAGTTTGATTACCTTTGTAGAGCAGATTGAAATTCACTTAATTATGAATCGAACAACGATAGAAGATGCCGTATTCCCGGACTGTCCCATACGGAATATTTTAGCAAGGATCAGTGACAAATGGTCGTTACTGGTCATTTATACACTTGACAGATCCGAAAAGGAATCGGTCCGTTTCAAGGAATTGCAGCGTCAGATCCCAGACATATCGCAAAAAATGCTGACTGTAATGCTTCGTACCCTTGAAGAAGACGGTTATGTGACACGTACCATCTATCCCGAAGTGCCGCCGCGCGTGGAATATACGCTGACCGAGAGAACAAAATCGCTGCTGCCGCACATCAATTCCCTGCTCGGGTGGGCTTTGGAAAACCGGGAGCCGATCATGCAGGACAGAAAGAAAGCGGCCGGAAATTCATAACACATTATAGAACATATCTTACTCGCCCCTCTTTCCGCGGTTTAGCCATTCCCGTTTCTCCGTCCGGATATCCCAGACAAAGACAGACGTGCGCTTTGTAACGCCTCTCTATGCTGGCTTCCTGCATTAGACATTGCCCTGGTTCGCTGGCGAATGTTTCTTCCGCTCGGCTGACATAGCAACTGCCTATCCCCAGCGACCATGTAGCCAATGTCTTGTTTACGGTTGCTGACGTACAGTCATTCACTCCATAAAGCCAATTAGCGCAAGCAGGTTGCAGAAAAGAGGGAATGAAAATATAGTTTCAATCACGAGATTTCTTTTCCCTCCTTTCTGCGATAATTAGTTTACTTTGTTTTTTCCCTATACGTACCCAGATTAAAGTAAACCTAATTTTGGCCATATGCAGATATGGAAACAGTACCATTTTATAGCACTCAACAATGCTACGATTTACATTAGACTAATCGAACAATCCGTTTACCAAATTGACCGCATCGTCCTTTTTCTGATTGATGATTTTAGCGTACACCTGTGTCATTTTCACATCGGCATGACCGAGTAACTTCGAAGTGGTATAGAGATCCGCACCGAGTGTCAACATCATCGTGGCAAAAGTGTGGCGGGCAGTGTGAAAGGTGAATCGCTTGTCGATTCCCGCAGCTTTCGCCCAAGGCTTGATGAGTATATTCATCATCGACGGACTGGGCAAATCAAAAACATGGTCTTCTGCCGTCTTTTCGCCTCGTTCCGGCATCCACTTCAACGCTTCGGGGGAAAGAGGCAGGTAAATCGGTTCTTTGGTCTTTTGCATGGACACAGCCAAGCGGTATTGCCCTCTATCAACGAATACGTCTTTCCACTTCAATCCCACAATATCACTCACGCGCAATCCGCAGAAGCAGGAGAACAAATAAGCGGACTTCACCGCCTTATTATTCATCGGAGTGGCAATCAATGCCCGGACTTCTTCGATGGTCATATACGACCGTTTGCTTTCCGGAAGGCGAATCTTATCCGAATTGTTGATTTTGGTAAACGGATTGACCTTGATAATCTCGGCTCGAACAGCAGCATTCAAAGCTCCGTTCAAGATACGATAGTAGGTGTGGAGTGTAAAGTTCGACACACGCTTTCCTTTGGGACGATATTCCGTCATCAGATAATCGAGGTAGTCCTGGCAGAATGCCTTGTCGATTCGATCCATCGTCATCCGTTCTCCTGCATAGTCTTTCAGGATGCGAATGGTAACTGCGATTTGGTTTCCATCCTTTTTGCCTCGTTTTGCCTGATTCTCCTTATACGTATTCATCCAATCGAGCAAGAATACTTTTTCCCTGTTCTCGATACCGGCTTCCCCATTAGTCAGTTCGATGATACGCTTTGACTTGATAGCATTAGCCGCATCCATTGTGGCTTGATTCCGTTTCCGGGCATTATTGTCCGTTTCCGGGATGATATACATTTTGAGGTATTCATATGTCCGCTTTCCATCGCGGTAAATATCCAGATATAAACTCTTGCTTCCATCACTCAACGGCTTCATCCGAAGACGGATTGGTTCTTTGACTTTCGTCGGCTTTTTTACTCGTGGCATAAGCAACTCCTTTATTTGTTATTTCTGTTGCAAAGGTATGAATAATAATCCGAATTGAGGAACAAATAAGAAACAAAAATGTACCGAATAAGAACCAATCAACTGAAAACTATGAAAACAACTGAAAGGAGATATAGATACTTAAATATTTGTAAAACAGCATATTCATTTTCACTTGTTTGGCTGTTGTTTCCTTTTTTAGTGTGTGTTCTATAAATCTGGCAGATTTATCTGTTGCTGATGCTCCGTTCCATCGGAAGTGCCTTCCATGCGCCTGCCATGAAATCATCCATACCGCTACTTGCTCCAGAAAAAGAACTGACGCGAATTGCCAGTATTAATCAGACGATACAGGCCTTATGTAATATTTGCGGTCCTGTGTTAGGTGCTGCATTGATTGTCAGTACAAATATGAGTGTAGTCATGTTGCTCGATGTTGCCGGAGCAGCTATAGCCTGTACGACACTAATGTTTGTATTCATCCCTAACCCGGAAAAAACAGAAACGGAAACGACCAATAATGTACTCCGGGATATGAAGGAAGGTTTTCAGGCAATCTGTAGTAACTGCGGTTTGAAATGGGTGATGATCACTGAAGTACTCATCACTTTCTTCATCATGCCTGTTGTTGCCTTGATACCGCTGATGACCCTGAAAAACTTCTCGGGAACAGCTTATCAGGTTAGTTTGATAGAACTACTTTTTGGTTCAGGAGCATTAGTAGGCGGTATTCTACTGGGAATATGGAATCCACGTATCCGAAAGGTAGTTATGATAAATATATCCTATATCATCATAGGAGTCTCTATTTTCGTTTCCGGAATACTTCCTCCTTCAGCCTTTATTATCTATGCCATATTTGCGATTGTACAGGGTATTTCCATGCCGTTTTATTCCGGTCCGTTTACAGCTTTGCTGCAAACACAAATTGAAGTATCTTTCTTGGGACGCGTATTCTCTTTGTTCGACAGTATCAGTTTATTGCCCTCTATTTTAGGATTACTGGCAACCGGATTTATAGCAGACGCTATCGGCATAGCCAATATCTTTGTCATATGCGGTATTGCCATTGTGATAACGGGAACACTTGCATTCTTCATTCCGTCGATCATGAATCTGGAGAAAAAATAAATGACTAATTTTATTAACTAATACTTTTTTAGAAGCATTTTTTTAAGTTATTTTGCGGAACAAATATCACGAACTCATCAAATTATGGATTGGATTGGCCTTGATTTAACATTCCCTATCACCGACCCTACATGGATATTTCTCCTTGTACTCTTGATTATATTGTTTGCTCCGATATTATTGAATAAACTACGCATCCCTCATATTATCGGTATGATCTTGGCAGGACTGGCTATTGGCGAACATGGATTTAATATTCTGGCACGAGACAACAGTTTTCAGTTATTCGGGAAAGTCGGACTCTATTACATCATGTTCCTGGCCGGACTGGAAATGAATATGGGAGATTTCAAAGAGACGCGAAACAAAGCATTAGTGCTCGGATTACTGGCTTTTATCGTTCCCATCGGGATTGGATTCTTGGCAAATGTATCTTATCTGAAATATGGTGTAATCACCTCTGTATTATTAGCCAGCATGTATGCCTCCCATACGCTCGTGGCCTATCCTATTGTTACCCGTTTCGGCATATCACGCCATCGTAGTGTAAGTATTGCCGTAGGAGGAACGGCCGTGACGGATACACTCACACTACTGGTCCTGGCTGTTATCGGCGGATTGTTCAAAGGAGAAACCGGAGGATTGTTTTGGATTTGGCTGGTAGTAAAAGTAATCTTTCTAGGGGCACTTATCATTTATTTCTTTCCGCGCATCGGTCGTTGGTTCTTTCACCGATACAATGACAACGTGATGCAATTTATTTTCGTGCTTGCAATGGTCTTTTTAGGGGCAGGGCTGATGGAGCTTGTGGGTATGGAAGGTATCTTGGGAGCCTTTCTCGCAGGGCTGGTACTTAACCGGCTCATACCACACGTCTCTCCATTGATGGATCATTTAGAGTTCGTTGGTAATGCACTTTTTATTCCTTATTTCCTTATCGGAGTGGGAATGTTAATCAACTTACGTGTTATTTTCGGAGAAGGGGATGCTTTAAAAGTTGCCGCCGTGATGATAACCATGGCGCTGACTGGTAAATGGATTGCTTGCTGGCTCACACAAAAAATATACAAGATGTCTGTTCTTGAACGAAATCTGATGTATGGTTTGAGTAATGCACAGGCGGCGGCCACATTGGCGGCTGTGTTAGTTGGCTATAACATTATTCTGCCCACCGGTGAACGTTTATTGAATGATGATGTACTGAACGGAACAGTCTTGCTTATTCTGGTTACTTGCGTAGTGAGTTCACTGATTACCGAACGGGCAGCCAGAAAAGTGGCAATGGATGACTCACTATCGGAAAATGAATCTTCAAAAGAAACAGAGAAGATTTTAGTATCCATAGCCAACCCGGACACTATCGAGGACATGGTGAATCTGTCTCTAATCATACGTGATTCTAAATTGAAAGATAATTTACTGGCCCTCAATGTAATCAACGACAATAATAATTCCAATAATCTACGACTTCGAAGCAAATATTACCTGGAAAAAGCGGAAACGACAGCAACAGAAGCAAATGTACCACTAAAGAAAGTCACACGGTATGATTTGAATATAGCTTCCGGCATTATACATTCAGTCAAAGAAAATGAGATTACAAGTATTATCACCGGTCTGCATCGTAAGAAAAATATCACAGACTCATACTTTGGAATACTTGCCGAGCACTTATTGAATGGATTAAACTGTGAGATAATTATCTCTAAGTTTCTAATACCAGTCCATACAATCAAACGAATTGTCATTGCCGTCCCTCCTAAAGCCGAATACGAATCCGGTTTTCCTCATTGGATGGAACATTTCTGTCGAATGGGAAGTACCCTCGGATGCCGGGTACATTTCTTTGCCAATGAAAAAACGACCATACGCCTGCAAACGTGGATAAAGAAACGGCATAAACAGACACTTACCGATTTCTCCCTTTTAGAAGACTGGAATGACTTGCTGGTATTAACAGGACAAGTAAGCTACGACCATTTATTAGTTATTATCAGTGCACGACCGGGAACTCTCTCTTACGACAGTTCTTTTGAGAAACTACCGAGACAGCTTGGGAAATACTTCTCCAACAATAGCTTAATCGTATTATATCCGAACCAATCGGGAGAACCATTAGATACGTCGTTCTTCTCTAAACTATATACTGATACCGAAACCCGGCATTACGAGAAGGTGGGTAAATGGGTTTACAGGTGGTTTAAGAAAGACTGATATTTCATTGTGTCTCCCTTGTTAAAATTACAGACTGCTCATACAAAACAAGAACAGACTAATTTTGTATAGTTGTCAATTTTCCATTCTCAAAATACAAGTATTGTCCCACTCCATATACCCATTGTTCATGTGTCCCCCATGCACCGGTAGTTCTATTAATGCCACCCGAAGGATGCCCCCATGATTCCAAAACCATAGCCTTAGTCATCCCAATGCACACTTGGCCTTTTAATATCAAGTCCGCCGTAGCTTTTCCGTATTTCTTATATAATTCTTTAGTTCTCTGTTGTCTTTTTATACTGGCTAACTTCTTTGCCTCTTCTTGTGCTAACTTTTCCTTCATCAATAATTCTTCTTTAGCAAGTCTTTCTCTTTCCATTGTTTCCTCATAAACTTCTGCTTCGACAACATCCAAATTATAGAAATACATCTGAGTCATTCTTTTCTGATTATCAAATATGCTTACTTCGTATGAAAATAGAGATGGACTCTCACATAATGGCATTATCAAATCGGCACTATCATTCTTCAGAACAAATGAAGGAACCATATAAGTATCTTCACTGCCTGAATAGGCTATTTCCATACATTTATATTTATTAATCGGATGAATATTTTTAATGTATATGTCTTTATTCAAAAACAACTGTTTCATTTTATCCATAAATCCTAATACAATGACAGGATAGTGTTGCCTAGTATAATTGAATCCGTCATACTCACCACGTTTAGCATACCAATAAAGAGTATCACCTTCTTCAGACTGTAGTGCAAAAATTGTATTTTTTTCAACTTCGGCATCAGACAGCTCTATATCTAAAATTTTAAAACTCTTGCCTTCTATCTCATTATAAGGTGTGAAAATGCCATCATGTTTTTCCATAGAATGATTTGTTGCTCTATATATTTCAAATGGAAAAATCCTATATCCTTGTTCAAGTATATCGTGAAAAGAAGCACATAAAGTAACATAATCATCCTTCACCAACTGAGGTTTATATCTCTTGGAGGTTATTTGATTTAATTTATAATCTTTAGGTTTAGGGTTGGATCTTTTTTTTCGCCAAATAGTGTCAATGGCAACAACCTGCTTATTAGAAGTCAGAAAATTAGCATAATACTTAGGTAGTGATTCCGAAGAATTTGGATTCCGGGGATAGAACAAAATACTTTGCCCAACAAATTGTTTATAATATGAAGCATCTTTATAAGGGCGTATATTAGTTAACGAATCATATTCAACTACCACAGCATCCTTTTTATCTTTTTTCGGCATACTAGTATCAATCATTTTCATATTCTGAGCATAAGAAACAGTATAGAGCGTAAATACAATGACAGATAGCAAGACCTTCATTTTCATAATTCTTTGTTTTATTTCTACAAAACTAACTAAAAATATGATTCGTCCACGATGATTTCAGAAAAAAAGCACCCTTTTATTTTCCCGTATTATCTATCTGTTTATATTTGTAGAATTATGTAATTCACAAAGAACATTTAAAGAAAGGAAGCACCATGCCAAATTCCGAAGTTATTGGTGCGACTTCGATTCATGAATTGGTCAATTCCTAAATACACCGATATGGCAACTTACACTCATTTCGCAAAACAACCCGATGTCTTGAAACATCTGATACTCTGTGAAGTACTCAAGAATGAAACTCCGCAAGTATATGTAGAGACCAATTCGGCATGTGCCATCTATCCGATGACACAAACCCCGGAGCAACAATATGGCATCTATCATTTCCTGGCGAAAGCAGATGAGGTCCTATCTCTAAAGGATTCTGTATATTACCAACTGGAAAGCGAAGAGATGGCAAAAGGAAATTATTTAGGTTCACCTGCCTTGGCTATGAATGTATTAGGGAAGCAAGCAAAAAGGTTTGTATTCTTTGATTTAGAAAAGAGTGCACTGGAGAATGTGGGTACCTATGTCAAACAAATCGGATTAAGTGCCTCTGTAGAGATACATCATACCGACTCTTCGAGAGGTACCATAGAGTTATTGCCCTCACTCCCCGCATCCTCTTTCATCCATATCGATCCTTACGAAATAGACAAGAAAGGAAATTCTGGAGTAACCTATCTCGATGTCCTGATACAGGCTACTTTATTAAGAATGAAGTGTTTATTATGGTATGGATTCATGACCGGAGATGATAAAACATCCTTGGACAACTATATTACATCCAGTCTGGAAAAGGCCGGCATCAAAGATTACACAGGTGTAGAGCTTACCATGAATTCAATAAGGAAAGACAGTGTAGTATGTAATCCCGGCATTTTGGGAAGTGGTATTCTGGCGACAAACGTATCACAAGCTTCCAAAGATATTATCCTTGATTACAGTAATCAACTGGTTGATATATACAAAGATGCTAAATACAAAGATTATGATGGGAGTTTATATATTCAGCATCTTTGATATCAACTTATTAACAATTTTGTTTTAATCCATCTATTATCAATCAGTATCCTCCTCCCAATGCATGATAAAGATTAATAACTCCCTGTATTTCATCAAAACGATTGGAAGCGACGGATAATTCCGCCTGCAAAAGAGTCTGACGGGCAGTAAGTACTTCCAGGTAGTTTTGCGAACTGTGCCGCATCAATAGTTCAGAACTACGCACTGCGGACTGAAGCGAAATGACCTGCTGTTTGGAGAGTGCCAAACGGCCTTGCGCCTTCTGCCATTGCACCAATGCATCGTTTACTTCCGTGCCCGCATCAAGCAAACTTTGGCGGAAGGTGAGTAACGCCTCTTCCTGTTGTGCTTTCGCTACTTTCAAATTAGCAATATTCTGCCCGCGATTGAAAAGTGGCTGAACCAATGAGCCGACAGTGGAAAGCAACCACTGTCCAGGATTGGTTATAGCGCCACCTGCCGAGTTTGTCCATCCTGCGGAACCACCCAACGTGATAGAGGGATAAAAAGCAGAACGTGCCTGATTCGTTGCATAAAAAGCCTCAGCCAGTTCAGCTTCCTTTTGACGAATATCCGGACGACGGTGCAATAGTTGCAACGGCACTCCGGTTGAAAGGGATTCCGGGAAACGCTGGTTGTCAAGCGTAGAACGTGTTATCAGCTGCGGAGCACCATTGACGGAGATGGCAGAGAACAGATTGAAACGCGTCAGCGACTCTGCACCGTAGACTCGTGTCAAAGTGAGATATTGACTGACAGGAGACATCTCTCCATTGGAATTCCGGACAAACATATTATTCAAAGCTTCGGTATCCAGACGGAATTCCGGTGAAGCCTGCACCATTACACGGTAAAGTTTGGAGAAACGGTTCATATTGGATGCATAGTTACCACCGATATAGCCGGACAAAGTACTCAAGATATCCGAAGGTGACACTCCATTCCGCTTACAAAGGGCGGCATCCACTTCTACCAAGAATTGAGGACATTTTGTATCGAACGAAGTCGAAGCACGTCCGATTTCAGGCCGGGCATTCAATGCATCAATCATCTGACGGGTGTATTTCAGCAAATCTTCTACCGAACCGCCTTTCTGGTCCTGGATATAAATTTCAAAACCACTACTTACCCCATACCCGGGAATCATCGGTTGTGCAAAGGCCATAATTTGCGCAGAAGAAATGTCATCCGTACGCCGGTAAATCTCGTTAATAACAGCATTGATACCGTCTTCCTTTTCCGTACGTTCATCCCACAGTTTCAGACGGACGATAAACATACCGTTCGATGCTCCCTGACCGCTTATCATACCGTTACCCGTCACTTTAGAAAACATTCTGACTTGCGGTATGTCATGAATACGCTTATCTATTTCGTCCATTACACTTTTGGTTTCTTCCAGACTGTTTCCGGGTGAAGTACGCACATCTACAAAGATAGTTCCCATATCCTCTTGAGGAACCAACCCGGTCTTGGTGGTTTTCATCAGAAGGAACAATCCCGCACAAGCGACTAACAACAATAGTTGGCACCCAATTCGATACGTGCCACATCTTTCAGCCGTAGCACCTCGCCTCCTGCCTGCGAACGGATTACCAGATTGCCATAAGCCTTTTCTTCTTCATAATGTCCGCGATATTTCAATACATACTGAAAAATATTCTTCGATTCGGCACCAAGCGTTCCCGTAGGGGCTTCCAGATTCTGTTCGTCAAGTACCGTCGTGATGTCGGACGGAACCAATCCATATTTAGCCATCTTGGCAGGATCGAGCCAGATACGTAACGAATAGTCCGCTCCCATCACATTCACCTCACCCACGCCGGCAATACGTGAAAGACGGGGTTTGATATTGATTTTCAGATAGTTATTCAAAAAGCTTTCATCGAACGTGTTGTCGGGGCTATACAATGCCAATGCTTTGATATTACTTGTCTGGCGCTTACGGACGGTGATACCGCTGCGGGTGACTTCTGCCGGTAATAATCCTTGTGCCGTAGCAATACGGTTCTGCACATTAACTGCCGCCATATCGGGGTCGGTCCCTTGACGGAAGTAAATGGTGATTCTCGCTGAACCGTTATTGGTAGAGGAAGAGGTCATGTACATCATGTTCTCTACCCCGTTGAGCGCTTCTTCCAATGGCACGACTACGCTCTTCTGTACAGTTTCCGCATTAGCACCGGTATAGGTAGCGGAAACGCTGACGGTAGGAGGTGCAATTTCAGGAAACTGTTCAACAGGAAGCTGCGAAAGTCCTATCAATCCGATAATAAGAAAAACGACCGAAATTACTCCTGCGAGAATAGGCCGGTCTATAAATGTTCTGATTTTCATAACGGCATCTTATTCTTTAGTCGGATCACTCTTGATTATTGTTCCCTCACGCACCAGTCCGGCACCTTCGGCTATAATAACATCACCCGGCTCAAGTCCTGTTTCGACGATATATTCAGTACCGTTATTCAACCGGAACACTTCTACCGGGGTTGATTTCGCTTTGCCATCGACCACTTTATATACAAATATACGATTCTGCAATTCGTAAGTAGCCGCTTGCGGAATAATGATACATCCCTTCTTTATAGTAGGAACTACTACTTTACCACTTCCACCGTTACGCAGGAACTGGTCGGGGTTGGCAAAAACAGCCCGCAGTCCAACAGCACCAGTTCCTTCATCCACCGTACCGCTGATAGCGTCTATCTTTCCGGTATGGGAATAGTTTTTTCCATTGCTCATAGTCAGTTCCACTTCGTCCATGTTTTCTATCGCTTTTTTAAGTGAGCCATATTGTTGTACAAAGTCGAGTATCTGATTCTCCGTCATGGAGAAATAGGCGTATACTTCGCTGTCATCCGAAACAGTGACTAACGGCCCGGTGATACTGCTGCTCACCAACACCCCTACCCGATAAGGAATCATGCTGGCGACTCCGTTCACCGGACTTTTCACTTCGGTATAAGAAAGGTCATTGCGCGCATTCACTTCCTGTGCCTTAGCCTGTGCCAATGCCGCTTCTGCCGCCGCTTGTTCATTACGGGCTGTTTGCAGATCGAATTCGGACACAATCTGTTCTTTGTAAAGTTCAGCTTTACTATCTGCTGTCAATTTAGCAGTGGCAAGCTTGGCTTCCGCGCTTTTTACATTGGCAACTGCTGTTTCCAACGCTGCTTTATAAGGAACCTGGTCAATAATGAAAAGTGTCTGCCCTTTATGAACAGGATCCCCTTCATTGATACATATCCCGGTAATAATGCCACTCACCTGCGGACGAATTTCAACATACTGCCGCCCTCGTAACGTAGCTGTATAATCGGATTTTTAAATTCCGGTAATCATGCTGCCCATCATCATGCTAGTGCCGGTAGACAAATGGATTGTACGCCAGTTTTGCGAACGAAAAGGCGAACTGGAACTTACTACTTTCAGCGAACCGCTGACCGGACTGCGAGAAATAGCCCGGCGCAAACCTGATCTGGTCTTTCTGAATATTGAAATGAACAGTACCAACGGACTGGATATTGCCCATGCGCTTCCTCCCGAAAGTTGCCTTATTTTACGACAGCCCATGCACAGTATGCACTGGATGGCTTCGACCTCGATGCCGTGGATTTCCTGCATAAACCCTTTGCTTATGAACGATTTGAAAAAGCTGTTGAGAAAGCGATTGTCTTTATTGAAGCACGTCAGCATAAAGTACCGGAAAACATCATAATCAAACAAGAATACAATAACATATCCATCCCTATCTCCGATATTCTTTATATCGAAGCAATGGAGAATTATACGAAAATATTCCGTATAAACGGCAACTATATATTATCGCGCACAAGTCTGAAAAGTATTCAGGAGATGTTACCCGAAAAGTCTTTTCTACGTACGCACCGCTCCTATATCATTCCGGTTAATAAGGTGGAACGGTTCTCTAAACGGGAAATAAACCTGACCGGACGCCGGATTGTAATCCCCATAGGAAGACAATATGCAGACAATGTCTATGCCACATTGACGGCCAGGAATATGACGCTATAAACAAGCCTACAGAATACCGGAACTTTTTAAATCAGCTTCCGGCCTTCTGGCTATAAATTAATTTATCTCTTTGGCTGATTGTCCACAAGCCATCTATCAAGCGTACATTTTTCGTATCATCGTCCTCCACGTTCCATGCATAACCTCCTGAAAGCAGTCCACGCCTTTCCAATATTTCATTGGGCTGATTATTAGAAAAGAAAAGTTCCAGCTGTGTAGAATCGGGACCAAAGACAATGAAAGCTGGAATGCCGCTGCCATCCACCGCTTCTGTACGAATCCCTTTCTCAAATAAGCGGATACAGTCTTTTTGCACTTCACACCATACGTATCCGGCAGAGCCGATACAGCCATGTTCATCCCGGTCACCTCCCACAAGCGGAGATTGCGGATACTGAACTAGTTTGGAAGCCGGCATCCCCGGTGTATATTTTCCTGTATAAAAGACTTCCAACGTATCATTCAGAAGTAAACCGTCGACTTCTTCTTTATTCGCATCCATCGTACTGAATGAAAGGGTATCATTTTTATCCGTGACAATCGTTACCGTATTCATGGTTGCATCACTTACGATTCCCTTAGAACTGCTCACTTTCGACGAGCAACCTGCCATGAGACACAGAGTGCCTACCGCTAATAGCATTGTTTTCATTTTCTTCAAATTTTGCTTTGTTTTAAATTAATGCAAAGATAAAGGGAATACAACAATATTTTAATCTCAGAACTTGGATAAATACATAATTCCCTCTCCTTTCTTTCACAGCATTTGTTTTCTCATAAACATCAATTAAACAATATATTATCAGATATCGTTTTTTTAAGTGCTTTTTTTAAGTTATTTTACGCAACAAATATTACGAATACATAAATTTATAGTTTCTATTTCCATTATGTCAAATGTTGCAGAAACTCAGCCAAGTTATCTCCTTCGCCCAATCCTAGTTTTTTTCGTAGACGATAACGACTGATTTCTACCCCACGCAATGTTATATTCAATAACGGAGCTATTTCCTTTGACATAAGATTCATTCGTAAATAAGCACACAGCATCTTATCCTTGTAACTCAAATCAGGATAACGTTCATCAAGCAGATGGAAGAAATTATGATGCACCGAATCAAATGTATTCTGAAAAGTCTGCCAGTGTTCCTCATTATCAAGGTCCTTATCGATACGTTCTATCAGTATTAATGTTTTCCGACGAATATTAACTAGGTTCTCATCATTGACAGAACGGGAAATACCCACTGCAACCTTTCGTATATCCTGCAAAATCTCATTCTTATGTACAATGTTTAATGTCGTTTTAATTAACTCTTCCGACTTATGCCGCAACTCTGATTGCAGATTTTCTTCTTCTAAAGAAACAATCTTGCGGTCTTTCAACTCACTTTCTTTCCTGAATTCTTGTTTTTGTGAAATCAATTCCAATTCTTTCTGACGAATCAGATTCTTCCTGCTTTGTACTATACGATAATAAATATAATACAAAAATAGAATAACCAACACCCCATAAATACAGTATGCCCACCACATACGATACCAAGGCGGTAATATTTCAAAAGAAAAGGATGTTTCAATAGGCTCCTGTGCCTTATCAGTTATTATCTTCACATTAAAAACATAACTTCCTTCAGGCAGGTCAGTATACTCCTTCGTATTATTTTCACTATATTCGCTCCATTCGTTATCATTGACCCTCCCCCCTGACAAACGGCAGGAATACAAAGCTGCAGATGACTTGTCATAATCTGTCACACTATATTCGATCCTTATCGAATTTTTCGAGTATGGAAGTAGTAACGGCTCCTGATCATACGTATAACTACGCCCGTATACCAAAGAATCTTTTTTCCCTATACAATATACTCTCCTGATTTGTAGCCCCAACCGTTGTTCTGAAATCTTTTCGTTATACTTTAACAAAGAAAAACCATCTTCCGTACCTATAATGGCACGTTCTTTATCATAAAAATAAATATCTTCAAAATCTTCTATCAATGCCCCGCAAAAATAAGCCTCATTATTCAGTTTATAAAATCCCTTATGTCCGTCACTTCGAAGCATTTTTAGCTTTCCATTCACAACATACCAAATATCTCCTTTCTCACTTTCTTTCAAATAAGTATAGGCAGTATGCCCGTCCAGCGACTGTTCCAATAATGTATCCAGCACCAACTGATCATTTATCTGATCGTAATAATATAGTCCTTCGTGAGCCGCTACCACAATTTTCCGGTTGATACGTGTTATAAATGAATTATTATTGTTTGACAAAGACTCATTATTATAATTTTTAAGACTCATAATGCTGTCTAATCCTTCCGTAAGAGTGATTCTAAAAATACCTTTGCCTTTGTTCGCCACCCAAAGTGTATTAGCCTCTTCTACAAAAAAAGTTTTGCATGAATGGGAAAATCCTTTAATCTTATGCTTCACCTCCCATCTTCCGGTTGCTGATTTTCCCAACAAGAACATTCCACTATAAGTTCCGGCTATCAACAAATGCTCATTATAGGGAAACATTGCTACCGACCACACTCCTTTGAGCGAACTGGGAGAATAATGTTTCAAACCATCTATAATAAAAATTCCATTATCAGCACAACAGAACAATTGATTATTATATGTCTTAATAGACCATACCTGCCCGTCTGTTCCCGGCATAAATTGCATATCCACCGGTGTATTGATCTGCCCCAAAGAAGTGCGATATAATCCCTGATTCGTCCCCAAATAGAGTTGACCGTTATAACAACAAGAAGCGTATCCTGAACCAATAACCGCCTTTCCGCCATAAAGTGAAAAAATCGGAGATTCCAAATGTACGCAATCAATGCCATTATCCAACCCCAGCCAAAGATTATTACTACGATCAAAATACAATCCCAAAACTGTCTTATTCTGTAATCCATTATCTATAGAAATCCGCTCTAACTGACCGGTTTTCGAGTCCAACAGTAAAACTCCTCCTTGTACAGAACCTAAAGCAAGCAGTCCGTCTTTAGCCTCTGCACAGAACAGCAGATTAGAATGAATAAACGAATCGGCAGCAGAAGAATAAGGTAGTATTGAATTCCCATCATATACAAATAAGCCATTTTTGCTTGTCACTATCAATACTTTATTCTCCCATGGAAGCAATGCAACGATTTTGGCTGAACGATTCAAAGCCACAGTATGTCCGATATTAGATAAAGGTACGATTTCCATTCCTTTCAAGACAGCCAGCCCTTCCTCCAATGCTACATAAAACTTTCCATGGATCACTGCAGAACACCAAATTTCCGAAGAAGCATTCAATACTCTGATCCGCCCCTTGTCAAAACAATAGATATTCCATTCCGATTGGAAATAAATCCGATTGTCTACAATATGTATATTCCAGATAATGCCAATATTAGTATTCCCGCCGATACTATCCGAAAGACAAGTGTACTCTAGTCCACCAAGCCGATTGGGGGTAAAATAACCGAATTGTCCCATTCCACCGATATAAATTCTCCCGTCCGCTCCGACCTTTACGGCTCTGGTCTTAGCGTTATGTATAGAATAAGTATTCCAATTTCTGCCATCAAACTCAAGCAAACCTTTATTATTTGCGAAATACATCCAGCCATTCTCCTGTTGTGAAATCATCCAATTTTGATTACCGGAATTATATGTATTTCGATAATAGTTCGTCACCGAACGTTGCCATGTTGCAGAAATATCCCCATAAAAAGAGATAAATAACAAGATTAGATATATGCGTAACTTCATAGAATGATTTTTTCACAAAGATAAATGTTTCACCAAATATCCAATAGAAACCTTAATAAATATTTCTTTGTTTCTTCACAAATTATCGGAAAACCTATAAAGTTTTGACACATAACAGTACTACATCTTCTTCATTAAAAAAGAACATTAATGGAGAGTATATACTACAGCATAAAGTGCTAATTATAAACATATTAAAAAAACACAAGAGAAAGTAAAGATGTAGTTTCCAATACTTTCTGTAGTAATTGTGATGTAGTCTTTTTTTTGGCATATACATTCACAAACGATACTTTTGCCCCATCAAAATCTTAAAAAACTAAAGTTATGAAAAGCAAAAAAATCCTATTTCTTTTCCTTTTGTTAGGAATACAATTATCGCTCTATGCATCTTGTAGTCCCAACGAAAAATCCGGTCCGACAGACAATCAAGAAAAAAAGAACAAGGAGAATACTGATGTGACAGTATATATTACTACTGCAAACCGTGCATTCGATCTGGTTAAAAAGACTACCACATTAAAAAGCGGTTCCAGCATGTCACCGACAACTATTACTTTACAACCTGAAATCAAATATCAAAACATGGATGGTTTCGGAGCGGCAGTAACAGGCTCTACCTGCTTCAATTTGTCACTAATGCCTCCCCAGAAACGTTCTCAATTCTTAAAAGAGACCTTTTCTCCCACCGATGGCTTTGGCTTAAGTTACATCCGCATCTCTATCGGCTGTTCCGATTTCTCACTAAGCGAATATACTTGCTGTGATACCAAAGGTATCGAGAACTTCAACCTGACCATGGAAGAAAACAAATATATTATACCTATATTAAAAGAGATTCTGGCAATAAACCCGACACTTAAGATCATTGGCTCCCCCTGGACCTGTCCTAAATGGATGAAAGTGAATAATCTAACAGAAAAAAAACCTTATGATTCATGGACTTCCGGTCAGTTAAACCCTGCTTATTATCAAGACTATGCCATTTATTTTGCCAAATGGCTGCAGGCATTCAAAGATAATGGAATCAATATTTATGCCATAACACCCCAAAACGAGCCTTTAAACAGAAAAAACTCGGCCTCCCTCTACATGGGATGGAAAGAAGCCAGCAATTTTATAAAAACAGCTTTAGGACCGACATTACATTCCAAAGGCTTCTCTGACGTCAAAATCTACGCATTCGATCATAATTATAACTATGATAATATGGCTGACCAAAAAGGTTATCCGATAAACATCTACAAAGACGAGGAGACTTCCAAGTACTTGGCTGGAGCTGCTTACCATGATTATGGCGGTACACGAGAAGAACTGAACATTGTACATGCGCAAGCACCGGATAAAGATTTGCTCTTCACCGAAACATCCATCGGTACGTGGAATAATGGACAAGATCTTACTAAATCCCTCATTCGAGATATGAATAATGTAGCTTTAGGCACAGTTAATAACTGGTGCAAAGGGGTAATCGTATGGAATCTGATGCTCGACAGTGACCGTGCTCCCAACCGTCCAGGCGGTTGCCGGACTTGTTATGGAGCGGTAGACATCAGCAACAGCGATTACACGACAATTACCCGCAATTCTCATTACTATATTATCGCACATATGTCATCGGTTGTCAAGCCTGGTGCCGTCCGCATCGGAAACAGTGGCCAACCAGGAGAGAATCTGACCTATGCAACCTTCCAAAATACTGATGGCAGCTACGCAGTAGTTATTTCAAATAATGGAAGTACCGATCAAGACATTCGTATCAACGCTGAAGGAAATAACATCAGCTATAAAATACCAGCAAAGTCTATCACTTCCTTCCAGTGGAAATAATAAATTCATTAATATATTCACTAATTTAATTCTAATAATATGAGAAAATTAATCTTGCTATGCAGCATGATGTCGGCAGGACTTTTCAGCATTACATCATGTGACGATGCGAACGACGAGTTCGATGACAAGGGTAGTTGCTCTATCCTTTCATTCACGGGACAAGAAAGCGCATACATGGGCGATAGTATCGCTTTCAGCTTTCAGGTAGCCAGCCAGGGTGTTCCTCTTAATCAAGCTAAAGTACAGCTTTTATTTGATGAGAATATTGTATCGGAACGTTTCCTGAGTGTGGGAGAAAATAATACTTATTCCGCAAAGCTCTTTGTTCCTTTTTTGGCAAACGTGCCGGACGGTACTGCAAAAGTAGTGGTTTATGCCCAAAACGAGCGTTTTGCAAAAGACCGCAAAGAAAGAGAAATTCAGATTCAAAGACCACATTTTGAAAAGTTGTATCTGAAATCATCCAAAGGTGTGACCTATGAAATGACAGAAAATCCGAATGTAGCATTCGAATATGTAGCAAGCAGTCCTGATATGCCCTCTGATTTGGAAGGCTATATCGAGATTCCTGCCTACAAGACAAATGGAAATAAAATCACATTCGGTGCTGAAGATGGTATTGTGACACAAGGTTCTACTCAAAATATTGAATATATGATAGATCAGACTACTCCACGTGCCTGCTTCAACACAAAAACATTTGAAGCTAGTCCGGCTATAAAATTTGCATTAAACGGACAAGAATTTATCAAAAAGAACGATAACGAATTCTATGTCGAGAGAGAGATAAATCAAAACGAACGGATTGTCATCAGTGGAATGAAAAAAGAATGGGCGCAATATTGGATAGACCCTTCCTGGTTTAATTTCAAAAAAAACACCGAAAAGAAAGAACTTGTATTTAGAGCAATCACCGGAAAATATAAATTTACTGTGGATAAAAAGCTTAAATTCATCAAAGTAGAAGCGATGAATGGTGATGCAATGGCTTCTTTACTGGAAAACGGAACCGGTACAATCTGGACCAGCGGTAATAATGCTATTGGAAAACCGAATCTAACGAGCAATAATATCAACTGGTCTCCTGCCAAAATGTTCTGTCTATCTCCAATAGAAACAAACAAATATGAGTTCATATTTGAAGGTGGAAAACAATTAGGAACAGGCTCTTTGAATTTTAAATTCTTTTACGACAACACACAATCGGACGGAAGCGCAGATGCTCCTTTAGCATTCAACCAACATAATAAATTAAACCTCATAGGAAATGCGGGAACATATCTTACTGTCAGTGGCACTGATGGTAATATCAAACACGCATCTACAAAGTTCGCAGCGGGACAATTTTATCGTCTGACGATAACCGTAGCAAACGAGAGCCGTAAAGGAGAACTTGATATTGAAGAAATTAATGAGACGCTTCCCAAAGAAGTTGACTAATAAATAATATACAATGAAAAAGATTAAATATTGTGCAGCCTTGTTTGCTCTATCTATAACAATGCAACCGGGCATAGTTTTAGCAGACCCTTCCGGTATAGCCAATAAAGTAGCCGATGCACAGGTTATAACACAAAAGAATTTACAAAAAACAATCACGGGTGTAGTTATGGACACTAATGGAGAATCTATCATCGGAGCCACTGTACTTGTAAAAGGAACTTCACGTGGTACAGCCACCGACATTGACGGTCGTTTTACCATCAATGCTGCCGAAGGTGATGAACTGGAATTCCGCTATGTCGGTTACATAACTGTCGTCGAGAAAGTAAAAAAAGACACACGTACAATCAATATACGTATGGAAGCAGATGCAGTCAACCTGGAAGACGTTGTTATAGTCGGTTACGGACAACAGAAAAAGGAAAGTGTTGTAGCTTCCATGTCAACTATCGGCCCGGCAGAGCTTCATGTTTCAAGCCGAAGCCTGAATAACAACATTGCCGGTAAAATTTCAGGTGTTATTGCCGTACAACGTTCCGGTGAACCGGGATGGGATGACGCACAGTTCTGGATTCGTGGTGTAAGTTCCTATGCAGGTGGTACAGATCCACTCGTATTGGTAGACGGTGTACCTCGTTCCATGAGTGATATTGACGTAGACGAAATTGAATCTTTCACCGTATTGAAAGATGCGTCCGCCACAGCAGTATATGGCGCTGAAGGTGCCAATGGTGTTATTTTGGTTACTTCCAAACGTGGTAAACAACAAAAAACCCGTGTCAATGTCAGTGCACAGTATGGTATTTCTACTCCGATGCGTGTTCCATCTTTGCTTAATTCCTATGATTACCTAAGTCTTTACAACGAAGCACAATGGAATGACGCGGGTAACCCACAAGTTGGATTTCAACCTACTACTAGTGATGAAGAACTGGAATTATACCGTAACGGCAGCGACCCCGATCTATATCCTAATACAGATTGGATGAGCATGCTCCGTAAACATACACAAAACCAACGCTATACCATCAACTTCCGTGGTGGTGGCGAGCGTGTACGTTTCTTCGTTTCCGGTGCCTACTATACAGAGGACGGTATTTATAAAAAGAACAAAGTTGTGGAGGGAGTAGACACCAATGTCAGCTTCAAACGTTACAATCTCCGTTCTAATGTAGATTTTGATTTGACGAAAACAACCAAAATGGCTGTCGATATGAGCGGGCAGTACATCAACCGTGTAGCACCGAGCAAAACATCTGACGAGATTTTCAGCACGATGACTTTATTCCCGACTCACTTGATTCCAATGATTTTCTCGGATGGAACACCGGCAGAACATTATCAGGCAGATAATGGCGGATATCGTCGTAATCCGTTCAACTATCTTTATTATAGTGGTTACAGCAAATCATGGAAAGCGACCATACAATCTAAGATCAGTCTGGAACAACAACTTGAATTTATCACTAAGGGATTATCGGTAAAAGGTGTATTAAGCTTTGACGCTGAATCTGAACAGTATGTAAACCGTACTATGACTCCAACCACTTACTACGTTAATAAAAGTAATGGCGGCGGACGGGATTCGGAAGGAAACCTCATTTATACATTGAAAGAAAGCGGAAGTGCCTTGAGCAATCCCAGTAACGGTTCTACCGGTGGTAGTAAGAAAATATATATCGAAGCTTCTTTGAACTATAAAAACACATTTGCTCAAAAGCACGATGTAACCGGTATGCTTCTATATAATCAGAAAGAGACACAAAAACAAAATCAATCCGGATTAAACTTGCTGCCTTATCGTAAACAGAGCGTTGTAGGACGTTTCACTTATGGATTTGACAACCGATATATGCTCGAAGGAAGTTTTGGTATGACAGGTAGTGAAAACTTTGCGAAAGGAGAACGTTGGGGTATCTTCCCGGCTATTGGTGGTGCCTGGTTCCTTAGCCATGAAAAGTTCATGCAACCATTGGAAAAGGTGGTAAATAAGTTGAAACTGAGAGCTTCTTACGGACGTACCGGTAATGACGATTTAGGTAGTGGTGTCACACGCTTCCCATATCGTCCTACAGTAAATGCCAATGCCAGCGGATACAATCTTGGTATTAATGCACTAACCAATGTTACAGGCACTCACTGGATAGCAGGTGCCAGCGAACAAAGACCGGCCGCTCCGCTTTTGCATTGGGAAATTGAAGATAAAATCAATGCCGGATTCGACTTAGGGCTTTTCGAAGGACGTATCGATATGTCTGTTGACTATTTCTCCAACCGTCGTCACGACATTTTGGAAACTCGTAATTCAATACCATCAATGACAGGGCTACGCCAAGGGCCACTTCAAAACTTCAGTATCGTAACAAACAAAGGTATTGACGGTAATATCACTTACAAAGAACATTTCGGCAAGTTGAATATGACCTTCCGCGGCAATTTCACCTACACGAAAAATAAGATTATCGAATGTGATGAAATCAAACATGTTTTTCCCTATCAGGATCTGACTGGAAATACTATTGGAACACCGTTCATTTATATAGCTGACGGTCTTTACACTCCGGATGATTTCAACATCACCCGTGATCCGGTCACTGGTGCCGAAAGTTATGAACTGAAATCACATTTACCTAATCCGGGAGCAAAGGTATCTCCGGGTGACATTAAATACCGTGACTTAAACAACGATAATGTAATTGATGGAAATGACCAAACTTACCTATCTGGAATGAACTCTCAAAACCCTAAGTGCGTCTACGGTTTCGCAGTAGACTTCGAATACAAAGGTTTCTTTGGTGGCATCTTCTTCCAAGGTAGTGCCGGTACATCAGTCAATCTAATGGCTAAAGCAAGTAACTTCATGCCTTTCAATGGCGGTAAAGATGCTTCATCGGCACGTACTGAAGCTATGGATCGTTGGACTGCATCCAACCCATATAATCAAAATGTACTTTATCCCCGTATGCATACTACTGCATTCGACTATAATCTTAAACCTAGTACATGGTGGTATAGAGATGCAAGTTTCCTTCGTCTGAAAAATATAGAGTTCGGTTATCAGTTCAATAAGAAACAGTTGAGAAAGTTACAAATGCAAAACTTACGTCTTTATGTACAGGCAACCAACCTCGCAACATGGGATAAAGTTAAATACTGGGATCCGGAATTGAGCAAAGCCAATTCTGGAGCTAAATATCCATTATCCAGCACTTGGACAATCGGACTGGAAGTTACATTTTAAAAAAAGGAAAGAATCATGAAACTAAAAAACATTATATATACGGCTGTTTTGGCAGCAGGATTGTGTATCGGAACCAATTCTTGTTCTGATTACCTAGATATATCCAGTGAACTATCGGCTGATTTAAGTATCGAAGAAATATTCGAAACCCCCAAATATACCCGCCAATGGCATGCTAACATATTCAACTGCATCAGCGAATATTCAGAAATGGGATCGGAAATGAACGCATTCCGAAACCCTTGGGCCAATCTTTGCGGTGAAGTGACTTCCGAGGGCGCCAGTTCCAAAAACGTAATGACAGCAGGATATACAGCAGCCAATGCCGGTTATCATCGTTGGGCTACCCTCTACCAATATATCCGCCAAGCAATGATCTTCCTCGAAAGAGGAAAAGCCATTGGCTCCGGTACAGAAATCATAACAGAAGCCGAAATGGCTCAGATGAAAGACGAAGCCCGTTTTTTCTTAGCATATAGCTACTTCAGTTTATTCGAGCTATATGGCCCTGTACCCATTGTCACCGTGATTGATGATGCTTCTTATCCTACTGTGAATGACTATATGCGTCCATCTGTAGACGAAATGGTAGAACATATAGATAAGATTCTGAATGACCTCATCAGTCCCGAAAGTAATCTTCCCGAGTCCGTAGTCACTTCAGTGGATGCTGACGGCAGAGCCAACGGCTATAACCTGAATGACATTGTCCGCCCGACTAAAATCACAGCAATGGCACTGCGTGCCAAATTATGGGTTTACGCTTCTTCCAAATTGTTTAACGGTGGTTTCGGACAAGATTTAGCAGATAAAGACGGAAAGAAACTGTTCCCGGCCGAAGACAAAAATAAATGGAAAAAAGCAGCAACGTATCTGGAGAATTTGATTACTGCAGCAGAAACTGCCGGACACAGACTGTACGAAAAGTATGATAACGCCGGCAATCTGGACGTAAACCAAACTCTCTACCTGTTATTCCAAAACTATACGGAAGAAATATTATGGTGTACTTCCAATAATGACTGGAGTAATAACACCAAGATGGAAAAACGTACAACTCCACGCGACATTGCTTCTTCTTATGGTAATATCGGGCCTAGTCAGGAATCTGTCGATATGTTCTTCACCAAAGAAGGGCTGAACATCAATGACCCCGGAGCCAACTATGACGAAACAGGTTTCGCCGACGTTGCAAATCCTGATAACAACAACAAAACCGACCGTGTATTCAGTATGTATGCCGACCGTGAGCCACGGTTC